>JANNKI010000026.1:0-1598 GCA_031396225.1 bacterium
ATGCCGACTGGTGGTGCTCTCGAGTTGCGCCAGCGGCGAGCCCTACGTGGTCGGCGATCGTTCGGGGCCCAGCATGGCGGATGCGTTCCTGGACGCTGGCGCCGCGGCGGTGATCCACACACGCTGGCGCGTGCGCGACGAATCCGCGGCCGTGACCGCACCGTTGCTCGCCGAGGCATGGTTGAAGGGCGCGCGGCCCGGCTCCGCCGGTTGGCGGGCCGCACGGCTCGGACTCCTGCGCGGCCCGCGAGGGCTACGACACCCGTTCGAGTGGGCGGCGTGGTCGGTGACCCGGGCGTTTCCCGTTCGCGCCCGGGGCGTGCCCGGGCCGGTGCTCACCGCGGCGCAGGACCCCTGAGCATTCGCTCCGCACGAGCGGCGAGCGCCGAACCCGGTGCTCTCCGGATCACTTCGCGAAGCATGGGCTCGGCCCCTGCCATCGCCCCTGCCTCGGCCAGCAGGATGGCGTGATCGAGCATCACGGTGAGATCGCGCGGCGCAAGCTTGCGCGCCTCGCGAATCAGCCGCGCTGCTTCGTCGGCGTCGCCCTGCCGACGCGCCAGGATGGCGGCCAGCACCAGGAACCGAGGGCTCCCGGGCTGCAGCGCCCGCCCCTCGGTCACGTAGTCGTGTGCCAGGTCCAAGCGGCCGGAAGCGGTGAGCGCCGCCGCCAGGTCATACAGCTCGGGAATCGTTCGGGAGCCGTTCTCGTAGCGGGTTCGTAGGCTGTCGATGGCGAACTGGACCTGATCAGAGGCCACCGTACCCGACCGATACGGAGTCGCTTGCAGCGACGCGCCGCTCTCGGATCCCGGGTAGATGATGTCCGCACCCGAGGCCGCTTCGAGCAGGGCCGCGATCGGGCCCGAGACCTGGTGGCTGGGCACGGGTCGGCGCGATGTCACGTATGCCCCGATCCCGACCGCCGCGATCAGGCCGGCGGCCAGCAGGAGCTGGGCCGAGCGGGGCGCACGCCAGTTGGACGCGGACAACGGCGGCCCGCTCGCACTTTCGAACATCTCGGGCGAGGCCAGCCAGGCCGCCCGGTATCGCACGGCGTCCGTGTAGGCGGCCATGCAGCTTCGACAGCGTGCCAGGTGCCGGATCGCCGGCTCGTCGAGCGCGGCCCGAGTGCCCCGCTCGGCCAGCAGGGCAAGATCATCCACGGAGAGATGCTTCTCCCGCGCCTCTTCGTACTGCCGCCCCGAAGTCATGACAGCCTCCCGGTCAAGCCCATGCTCAGGTTCATGGCGATTCAGTTGTCGCCAGTACTCGAGTCGTCTGGCGTTCGATGGGCGCCCCGACGGACGCGTCGGGTCGCCGGATCAAGCGAAAGCCTGCGCCGAAGCGCGCGCACGATGCGATCGATCCACGTGTAGACGCTACGTTGCCCATCCAATCCCAGCTCCGTCGCGATGCGCTGAGCCGTCCAACCCCGTTCGAAGCGGAGCGACAGGAGCTTGCGTTCCTCGGCCGGGAGATTCTCCATCTCGGCCTGAACGCGAAGAAGTGTGAGGCGGACCTCCCGGTCGAGTAGCTCGAAGTCGGCGCGTTGGCTCTCGGCGCGCTCCTCGAACTCGAATCGTGCATGGTCGAGG
>JANNKI010000029.1:0-17551 GCA_031396225.1 bacterium
CGACGTGAAGCGCGGGGTGGGCGGTCGCACGGCGTACGAACTCGCCGACACGTTCTGCCGCGCCTCGCGGCGGCGGGTCGACGCGCTGTTCGCCGGCATCGCTTCAAATGACGACGCGTTCAACTACGGCACGGCGCGGGCCATGCTCGACGGCCGCTACACGTGGCTCGAGCAGGGCGTCGTGCATGCGCCGGTCGTGGGGCCGGATCAGGCCGAGACCACGCGCGAGGCGGTCGGGGCGAGCTGACGTTCGCCGATCGGATGTGACGGAGAGGCGCGAGGTGGCGGGGCCTGGGCCCCGCCGTCACCGCACCAGTTCGAGCACCGCCACGCCGTCGCCGGGCGCGGGCCGCGTCGCGAACACCAGGCGCACGCGCGGATCGCCGGCGATGGCGTTCGCGTCGAGCAACGGCGCGAGCTGCGGGCGGAGCGAGCGCACGACGTACTCCTCGACCACGAGATGCGTGGCCCCGCTCGTGCGCGCCCACTCCAGCAGCGTGTCGAGCGGCTCGTCGGGGAGCTGCACGTGCCGGCGTTCGGCGAAGAACGCCACGTAGCTCTTGCGGTCCATGATCACGGCGTCGGTGGCCGTGTGACGCTCGAGCCACGCGCCGGCGCCGCGCATGGCGTCCATGGGGCCATCGTCGAACGCGAGCGCCGCCTGCCCCGGGCGGCCGCTCCATAGAAGGAGCACGCCCGCCAGCAGCGCGAGTGCGGCGAGCCCGCGCACCACCGCCGCGCCGCGGGCGACCGGCGTCGCGATCACGCGCAGGGGCACGAGCAGTGCCGGGAGCGCGAGTTGAGCGAAGCGCAGGTCGGCGGGGGCGCTCACCAGCGGATAGAAGATCGGCAGCACCAGGAATGCGAGCCAGGGCCCGCGTCCGGCCGCGAAGCGCACGCACGCCGCGCTCATCAGGAGCAGCGGCCAGGGCCAGGCCTCGAGTACGCGCCGCGCGTGTTTCGCGAGTCGTGCGGGGTAGGCGTGCAGGATCGCGCCCCCGTCGCGCGCCAGCCGCTCGCCGAGGCCCACGCTGTCGGCGAACGCGGTGCCGTCGGCGAGTCGCCACTCCGCGCCGCGCGCGTCGGCGAACGGCGCGCGCACGAGCGCGGTCTTGGGCGTCAGCGACCAGTAGCCCTGTTCATAGCGAAGCACGAGCGTGTAGGGAAGCGCGACGGCGGCGGCAAGTACCAGTGCGATCCCTCGCGAGCGCCAGTTCCCCGCCGCCAGCAGCACGGCGCAAGGCGCAAGCAGGACGGCTTCGGGTCGCACCCACCAGGCCGCGCCCAGCAGGGCGCCGCCCGCCCGCGCCCGCCCGGCATCGAGCAGTGAGACGCCGCCGACAGCGAGCGCGAGGAACACCGGCTCGGTCATGAGGGCCGTGCCCTGCGCCGCGAGCAACGGGTGGAGCGCGGCGAGCAGGGCGGGGGCGAGTGCTGCGAGCGGCGACGTGCGACGGCGCGCCATGGCCCACACGATCGCCACCAACGCGAGCGAGGCGATCAGCGAGACCGCTCGCCCCGGAAGCTCGCGTCCCGGCAGGACGAGCGAGGCCAGCGCGACCAGCATGGGGTAGCCGTGGTGGGCGGGCGAGGGACCGTGGTGCCCCGCGATCAGGTCCTCGGCCATGCGCACGTAGAGCGGCGAGTCCATGGTGAGGCCGCTGTTCCGCTCGGCCAGCCAGAGCCGTAGCGCCAGTGCGGCTAGAAGCACCAGCCCGAGGCAGAGGAACTCCGCTCGGCCCGGGGCACGGGCGCTCGGGGGCAGGGGTGAGCGAGCCATGTGCAGTCAGACTAACGGGTTCAAGTACCGGCCGCACCCAACGCCTGAGCCACGCCCGGCAACTTCCTCTGCGGCATTGCCCGCCGACCCCGGCTGCGGCACAATGCCCCGCAGCCTGCCAGGGAGGCGGGCTCGCGAGCGCGGTCTCCCCGGCCGTTCGCCCGCCAAGGAACGGACGCGGAGCGACCGCTCCTCCCATGGAACCGGGGTCGTAGGACCTTCCTCCTCCCGTGCCCTCCACTTCCAAACTCTCGGCCAAGCGCCGTCGCCAGATCCTCGCCGTGCTGCTGAGCGCGTTCGCGCTGCTCGCGGGCGCAAGCGTGGCCACATTCCACCGCCCTGAGCCGGGAGCGGAGTTCTGGCAAGCCCCGAACGCGTGCGGCCCGGTGGGCGCCGGGCTCGCGTGGATGCTGGCGTGGGCATTCGGCCACGTCTCGGCGATGTTCGTTCCGGTCGCGGCGGGCGTGTGGTCCTGGAACCGGCTGCGCGACCGACCCCCGCTTCCACTCCTTTTGAAGACGGGCCTCGGGGCGTTGCTGGTGTTCGAGGTGTGTACGTTGTTCGGCTTGGCCGGTCTCGATCGCTGGACGTGGGCGGGCGGGTGGGGGCTCGCCGCATCGTTCGCGCTCCAGACCTCGCTCGGCGCCGTGGGCTCGTGGGTGGTGGCCGGCGCGCTGCTGCTGGCGAGCGCGATCGCCGCGAGCGAACTGGGTTTCCACTGGATCGGCACGCTCATGCATGGCGCGGTCGTGCGGCCCGCGCAGGGGGCCGCAGCGGCCTACGGCACGTGGCAGGAGCTTCGCGCCGAGTCCACGCGGATCGCGGCCCAGCAGCGTGCGAGGGCCGACAAGGAGGGGCGCCGTCGTCCGATGAACTCCGCGGCGGTCGCGGCCGACGGCTCGGCCGCCGAACTGGCGCCCCCGCCGGCGGCACGCATCTCGGGTCGGACCGCCGAGCCCGCCACGGCCACGGCCACGGCGACCCGCCCCGAGCCGGGGCGGGCCATCGCTGTACCCGTCATCAAGGCGCCCCCCAAGCCCAAGCCGCGCGCGGCCGAGCCGTCGCGCCCAGCGGGCCCGGTGCCGACCGAGGCGCTCCCGCCGCTCTCGCTGCTGGAGTTGCCGCAGCAGCCCGAAGACTTGGTGACCGCGGCCGACCTCACCATGCAGGCCAACCTGCTGGTCGCGAAGCTCGCGGACTTCTACGTCGAGGGCCGGGTCACGGAGATCCATCCCGGACCGGTCGTGACCATGTTCGAGTTCGAGCCCGCCGCCGGTATCAAGGTGGGCAGCATCGTCTCGCTGGAGGACGACCTTGCGCTTGCCATGCGAGCGTCCCGGATCCGGGTGATCGCGCCGCTGCCCGGGCGCGGCACGGTCGGCGTTGAGATCCCGAACCCACGACGCCGGACGGTGTATCTACGCGAGGTGCTCTCCAGCCAGACCTGTGAAAAGAGTGACGCGGCGCTCAAGATCCCGCTCGGGGTGGACGTGAACGGCCAGCCGTTCATCTCCGACCTCACTCGCATGCCGCACGTACTGGTGGCGGGTGCGACCGGCGCGGGCAAGAGCGTGTGCCTCAACTCCATCATCACCGGGCTCCTCTTCCAGCATGACCCGAGCACGCTGCAGCTGGTCATGGTGGACCCCAAGATGGTCGAGCTCTCGATGTACAACGGCATCCCGCACCTGGTCATGCCGGTGGTGACCGAAGCGAAAAAGGCGGCACGCGCGCTGCGCTGGGCCGTGGGCGAGATGGAGAAACGCTACAAGCTGCTGGCGCTGGTGGGCGCGCGCAACATCAATACCTACAACGAGCGCATCGCGAGCGGGAAGCTGTCGCCCGCCGAGGGCGAGGAGAAGCCGCCCGAGCGGTTATCGTACGTGGTGGTGGTGGTGGACGAGTTCGCGGACCTCATGGTGCAGGTGCCGGGCGAGGTCGAGGAACCCATCGCGCGGCTGGCGCAGATGGCCCGCGCCGTCGGCATCCACCTGGTGCTCGCCACGCAGCGGCCGAGCGTGGACGTCATCACCGGCGTCATCAAGGCGAATTTTCCCAGTCGCATCGCATTCCGGGTCGCCAGCAAGGTGGACTCGCGCACCGTGCTCGACATGAACGGCGCCGAGAACCTGCTCGGCATGGGCGACATGTTGTTCCTGCCGGCCGGCAAGGCGGATCCCTACCGCGTGCACGGCGCATTCGTGTCCGAGGAGGAGGTCACGCGCGTCGTGGAGTTCTGGCGTGCCAAGGCCGCGGCCGCCGTCGTGGCCCCACCGCCGCTTGCCACCGACGTGAGCCTGGTGGATGTCGAAGAAGAAGCCGAGGGCGGCGACGACTTCATGGACGACGAACTGATCCCCGAGGCCGCGCGGCTCGTGGTCATGCACCACCAGGGCAGCACGTCACTCCTCCAGCGCCGACTCAAGGTGGGCTACTCGCGCGCGGGACGCCTCATGGACCAGCTCGAGCAGTTGGGCGTGGTCGGCCCGTTCAACGGCAGCAAGGCGCGCGACGTGCTGGTGGATCAGCACTGGCTGCAGCAGAAGGGCTTTGAGTGACGGTCGAGCGACGCACGACCCCGAAGCGTGAGCCGCGTTCGTCCGCCGCCGCGCCGCCCGCGATAGCATTCGTGACGCTCGGCTGCCCGAAGAACACGGTGGACAGCGAGCACATGCTGGGCGCGCTCGTGCGCGACGGCTTTCGCACGGTGGGCGACCCAGGCGAGGCCGACGTGGCGGTGATCAACACGTGCGCGTTCCTCCAGAGCGCCGTGCGCGAATCCAAGGCGGCCATCTCGCAGTTGTGCGAACTCAAGGACAGTCGACAGTTGAAGGGCCTGATCGTCACCGGCTGCCTGGCGCAGCGCGCGGGCGAGTCGCTGCTCGAGGAGTTCCCCCAGGTGGACGCCGTGCTCGGCACCGGGCAGTGGCGCGAAGTGGTGGGCGCCGCGCGACACCTGCTGGCGGGTTCGACCGAGCGCGTGGTGCAACGCGCCGATCCCGGCGGGGCGCTCGACGCCATGAGCCCGCGCGCGCTGAGCACGCCACGGCACGTCGCGTACTTGAAG
Organism: bacterium; assembly: GCA_031396225.1. Taxonomy (GTDB): domain Bacteria; phylum Eisenbacteria; class RBG-16-71-46; order RBG-16-71-46; family RBG-16-71-46; genus JAIOPA01. The sequence continues at coordinate 4,848 of JANNKI010000029.1, forward strand.
ATCAGCGAGGGCTGCGACCATCGCTGCACGTTCTGCATCATCCCGCAGCTGCGCGGCGACCAGCGCAGCAAGCCACTCGACCAGCTCGTGCACGAGGCGCGCGAGCTGGCCTCGCACGGCGTGCGCGAGCTCAACCTGATCGGCCAGGACACCACCGGCTGGGGCAGCGACTTGCCGGGCGGCCTGGAACTCGCCGACCTGCTCGCGGCGCTCGACCACGTGGACGGGATCACCTGGATCCGAGTGCAGTACACCTATCCGCGGCTGTGGAGCGACCGGTTGATCGAGACCTGGGCGGCCGCCCGGCGAGTGGTGCCCTACGTGGACATGCCGCTCCAGCACATCGCCCAGGACCAGTTGCGCTCGATGGCGAGGGCCATGACCGAGCGCGACACCCGCGCGCTGGTCCGGCGGATCCGCGCTGGGATCCCCGGCGTGGCGCTGCGGACCAACTTCATCGTAGGGTTCCCCGGCGAAACGGACGAACACTTCCAGACGCTCCTTCGCTACATCGAGGAGGAACCGTTCGAAAACGTGGTCGTGTTCGCGTACGAGCGCGAACCCGAGACGCCTTCGCATGCGATGACGCCTCGGGTGCCATTGAACACGCGCCGCTCGCGGCGGGCGCAGCTCCTGGCGCGTCAACAGGTGCTGTCGCGCGACCGGCTCGCGCGGCGGATCGGGGACAAGCTCACGGTGATGATCGACGGACCCGCCGGACGCGGACAGTGGGCCGCGCGCACGGCGGGCTCGGCGTGGGAAGTGGATGGAGGCGTGGTCGTGGAAGGAGACGGGCTCTCGCCCGGGCAGCTCGCGTCGGTGCGCGTCACCGGGGCAGCCGCCTATGACCTGTTCGCACGCGTGGAACGGCCTGCCGATCCCGCGCTGAATATTCTCGGTTGAAAGAGGACCCCAGGATGCGATCCATCAAGTTGGCCGCGGCGGTGGTGCTGCTGGCGCTCGTGACGCTCGTGCCGTCGGCGGAGGCGAAGAAGTTTCGATACGCCAGCGGCCCCAAGCCGCCCGAGGACTCCACGCTGGCCGTGGCGAACGCCTACCTGGACCCGGTCGTGCGTTCGCGGGGTCCGCGCGTGCCGTACACCAACCTGCAGCTCATGCAGTTCGTGTCCGACACGGCGGTCGCGCGCGCGCTGTCCTCGGCGGTGGTGGACTCCGGCACGCATGCCGTGCTGGCACCGGCGCGCGAGCATCCGCTCAACTTCGTGCTCGAGCACTCCATGCTCAAGGCGCTCGCGCGCCGCGGCGTGGACGTGACCGTGCGCCGCGGCCCCATTCCGGACGACAGCCTCAAGTCGCTGTTCGGTCGGCCGGGCGACCCGGTCATCGAGTACACGCTCGGCTCGGCGCGCGTCACCTACCTGCGTTTCGTGGGCATGCTGCCCGGCCGCGTGAAGATCGAGCGCCAGGCGCTCATGACGGGAAGCATCGGCATGCGCGACCCGAACAGCGCCCGCGTGTTGTGGACGGGCGACCTCGGCCAGAACTTCGTGGACCGATTCGCCCGCAACCAGGTACCGCTGGTGGAGGAGGAGCGCTACCCGGACCTCAAGTCGCAATTGCCCAGTCGAAACGTTGATAAGGTGTTGGAGCCCGTGATCGTGGTCGCGGTCGTGGGCGGCCTGGTGGCCTTGTTCTTCCAGAATCGTCCGTGAGCGCGGCCCGCCGGCCGCGCCCGGACTCCCCGGGAAAGACTCGCATGAACAGGATCCTGTCCGCGGTGTCGCGGGCGTTGCATGGCCGTCCCGTGTCCGCGTTGCTCCTCGTGGTGGTGCTCGCGATGCTCGCCGGTTGCGGAGCGGGCGTGCTACCTCAAATTCACGACGAACGCGGGCGCCTCGAACTCGCGCGCCGGCTTTACGACAAGGGTGATTACCACCTGGCCGTCGAGGTGCTCGCGCCCTACTCCACGTCGGGCAGCGGGTCCGCCGACGTGGACGAGGCCGTCTACCTGCTCGGGCTCTGCCACCTGAAGACCCGCGACTTTCCGACCGCACAGGCCGATTTCGAGCGCCTGGTACGCGACTACCCCGAGAGCGATTCCGCGCCGTCCGCCGCGTTCCGCGTGGGAGAGGCGATGTGGGGCCAGTCCCGCGGCCCGGACTTCGACCAGGACCACACGCTCAAGGCGCTCGACCAGTGGATGGGATTCCGGCGCGATCACCCGGGGCATTGGCTCTCCGCGCAGGCCATGCGTCGCATTGCAGAGGCGCGCGTGCGTCTGGCGACGAAGCTCTACCGGACCGGTGACCTGTACGTGAAGCTCAAGGAGTACCAGCCGGCGCGGAACTACTTCAAGAACGTGCTCACCGAGTACTCCGAGACGCCGCTCTATGGCGATGCGCTCATCGGCTGGGCCGTGGCGAGCGCGCGACTGGGCGAGCGGGACACCGCGTTGGCCACGCTGCGCGACCTCGAGCAACAGTTCCCGGGCCAGCCGCTCGGCCTGAAGGCGGCACGCACGCACGCCGATGTGCTCAAGTGGAAGCCCGACCGGAAGCCCGGCCGGCGTCGAAGCGTCCCCAACGAGCCCGCGCCCGCGGGATCACCGACCGGCAGCCTGCAATGACCCCGCGGCCGGGACGCCGCGCGCCCCGCGTGGGGATCTTCGGCGGCACGTTCGACCCGCCGCACCACGGGCACCTGGCACTGGCCGAATGGGCCCGCACGGCATTGCGCCTGGACCGCGTGGTGTTCGTGCCCGCGGGCCTCCCGCCGCACAAGTCGCGCGGCACGCCCTCGTCGGTGAAGCACCGCGTCGCGATGACACGCCTCGCCGTGCGGGGCAATCCGGCCTTCGAGGTGTCCACCGTGGAGGCCCGTCGTCGCGGCCCGTCGTGGACGGCCGACACCGTCCGGACGCTGGCCGCCGAGTCGCCCAGGGCGAAACTGCACCTGCTCCTTGGCGCGGACATGTATGCCACGTTCGATTCGTGGCGCGAGCCGGGTGAGATCACGAGCCGTGCGGTGCTGGTGGTGGCGCTGCGCCCTGGCGCGCACACGCCGCGGCGCTCACGCTGGGCGGCGCGCGGGCGGGGCGTGGTGTGGCTCGCGAATCCCGGCCTTGACGTGTCGTCGAGCGGGTTGCGCGCGCGCGCGCGCAGGGGGCACTCGCTGCGCTACCTCGTGCCCGACGTCGTGGTGCGCTACGTCGAGCGCCACCGACTCTACGCCGCCGCGCGGAGGTCCGCGTGAGCTACCGACCTCAGGAATTCTGGGAGCAGCGCCTCGCGGAGCAGTTCGACCTGCGCGGCACGGGCGAGACCGGGTTGTCGCTGGCTTACAACCGCGCCTGTTACGCGCTCCGCGCCGAGGTGTTGCAGGCGTGCCTCGTGCGGGCCGGCATGCTCCCGGCCGGCCGGCGCGTGCTCGATGTGGGTTGCGGCACGGGATTCTGGACCGAGTACTTCGTGTCGCGCGGCGCGTACTACACGGGCGTGGACATCGCGCAGGTGAGCGTGGACCGGCTGGCCGCTCGCTACCCCGGGCAGCGCATCATTCGCGCCGACGTGAGCGACGGCGTGCCGAACGGCCCCTACGACTTGATCAACGCGTTCGACGTGCTCTACCACGTCATCGACGACGAGCGCTGGGAGTCGGCGCTGCGCCAGCTCGCGGGTGCGCTGGCGCCCGGCGGTCTGCTGCTCGTGACCGACGCGTTCTCGGATCGCGGAGCGCTCGCCGAGCACAACGTGATGCGACCGCTCGCGCGCTACCTGGCGGTGCTCGACTCCGCGGGCCTGGTGCGCGAACAACTCCTGCCCACGCACGTTCTGCTCAACCGCCATCTCGGTCCGTGGCGCTTCCTGAACCGCTGGCCCGGCCTGCTGCTCCACACCGACCGCATGCTGCTCGCACTGGGCTTCGGCCACGATGCGGGCGCCAACAAGCTGCTCGCCTGCCGACGCCGGGCTTGAGCGCGGCCATGCCCCGCCTCGTCGTCCTCGATGCACTCGGCCTCGCCTACCGCGCCTACTACGCGTTCATCGGACGTCCGCTCAAGAACAGCCGCGGCGAAAACACGTCCGCGATCTTCGGCATGGCGAACATGCTGGTGCGCTTCCGCCGCGAGTTGAAGCCCGACTACTGGGCGCTGGCCTGGGACGGGCCGGGACCCACGTTCCGACACGAGCTCTACTCCGAGTACAAAGCGCATCGTCCGCCCATGCCGGACGACCTGCGCTCGCAGCTCACGCCGATCGAGGATCTCGCACGCTGCCTCGGCCTGCCCGTGCTGGAGAAGCCCGGCATGGAGGCGGACGACGTCATGGCGACGCTCTCTCGCACGGGCGCCGAGGCCGGGTTCGAGGTGATACTCGTGACCGGCGACAAGGACATGCTGCAGTTGGTGGGCGGGTCGGTCGTTGTGTTGTCGCCGCAGGGTAAGGGCGACGACCTCGCGCGCCTCGATGCCGACGGTGTGCGCGCGAAGTGGGGGGTGGGCCCCGAACACATCCGCGACGTGCTCGCGCTCATGGGCGACGCTTCGGACGGTTATCCGGGCGTTCCGGGAGTGGGGGAGAAGACCGCGGTCGAGCTGATGAGGTCGTTCGGATCGCTCGATGCGCTCTACGGCCGCCTGGCGGACGTGAAGCGGCCCGCACTCCAAAAGCGGCTCAACGAGCACAAGGCTCTCGCCTACCTGTCGCGCGACCTGGCCACGCTGCGAACGGACCTCGACCTCGGCCTCGCGCTCCGCGACCTGGTCGTGGCGCCGGTGCGCCGCGACGAGCTGACCGCGTTCGCGAAGCACTGGGAAGTTCGCAGGCTCGAGCAGGTGGCGAACGATCTGGGCGTGGCAGACGCCGACGCCGGCGCGCCGGTGCCCCAGCGCCCGGCGGAACGCCGCGGCACGGCGGCCGAGCAGCGCGAGGACGTGCCAGTGACGCAGCGCGAGGACGCGCCCGTGACGCGGAGCGAGGACGGGCCAGGCGCGCCGGACGACCTGACCCAGGCCAGCGTCTTCGGCGTGGGCACGATCGCGCGGCTCGCCACCCCCCTGCCCGCTTCGCTCGCGCCCGGCCTGCAGGGCGACCTGTTCGCCGTCGCCGCCGTCGAGGCGGGCGCCGAGACGGTCCCGAGCCTGGCAGAGATCGAGGTGCGCGTGCACGCGGTGCGCGCGCGAGCGCTGCACGGCCTCGCCGTGGTCCCCGTGGCGCACGGCGACTCGCCGCTCCGCTCGAAGCTCGTGGGCGTGGCGTTCGCGGCGCGGAACGGCGATCACTGCTACGTGCCACTCGCGCACGAGTCGGGCGCCAACGTGGATGCCGACCGGCTACGTGCATGGTTCGGCGCCATCCTCGCCGACCCGAACGTGGAGAAGGTGGCGCACGACTGGAAGCGCACGTTGCACGAACTCGCGGGCGCGCAGGTGGGCGTGGCCTCGCCTTCGTTCGACGTGCGACTGGGCTCGTTCCTGTGCGACCCACAGCGCAACCACTCGCTCGAGGCGCTCGCCGCCGACGTACTTGGCGTGGGACTGGACGCGATGGAAGGCCCGCTCGTGCGCGGCCGCCCGCGCACGGGTCCGGCCTCGCTGTCCGTTAGCGTGGCCGCCCATCGCGCCGGCCTGCACGCCGCCGCGCTGTTCCCGTTGGCCGATGCGCTACGCGCCCAGCTCGAAGCGCGCGAACAGTGGAAGCTCTACACGCAGCTCGAGCATCCATTGATCGCCGTGCTCGTGGCCATGGAACGGGCCGGCGTGGCGCTCGACGCGTCGGTGCTCACCACGATGTCGTCGGACATGGCGCGCGAGCTCGCGACGCTCGAAACGCGACTCTTCACGCTTGCGGGCGAGCAGCTCAACCTGGCGAGCGGGCCCCAGCTCGGACGCGTGCTGTTCGAAAAGCTCGGGCTGCCCACCGGCCGCAAGACGAAGACCGGATGGTCGGTCGACTCCGATGTGCTCGAGGGCCTCGCGAGCCAGCACGAGTTCCCGCGGCTGCTGCTCGAGTGGCGCACGCTCAGCAAGCTCAAGTCCACTTACGCGGACACGTTGCCGCTGGCGATGGACCCGCGGGACGGCCGCGTGCACACCACGTTCGACCAGGCCGGCGCCGCCACCGGCCGCCTCGCCTCGCTCGACCCCAATCTTCAGAACATCCCGATTCGCACGCCGCAGGGGAGGGCCATCCGCCGCGCCTTCGTGGCCGCGCCGGGCTGCGTGCTGGTGGGCGCGGACTACTCGCAGATCGAACTGCGAGTGCTCGCGCACCTGTCCGGGGACGCGAGCCTGGTCGAGGCGTTCCAGGCCGGCGAGGACGTCCACGCCGCGACCGCGCGGCGCATCTTCAAGTTGAGCGGCGACATTCCGCCCGAGTTCCGCGCGCGTGCCAAGGTGGTGAACTTCGGGGTGCTGTACGGCATGGGCGCGCGCAGCCTCGCGCAACAGATGGGGCTCGAGTTGAAAGACGCCAAGGAATTCATCGACACCTACTTCACGGTCTATGCGGGCGTGCGGCGCTACCTGGACTCCACGGTCGAGGAAGCGCGCACACGCGGCTGGGTGGCCACGCTGCTGGGTCGCCGCCGCTATCTTCCCGAGTTGCGCAGCACGCACGGCGGCGAGCGCTCTTTCGCAGAACGGGCGGCCATCAACACCCCGATCCAGGGCTCGGCGGCCGACCTGGTCAAGCTCGCCATGCTGAGCGTGCACCGCTCGCTCGCGCGCAGCACGGGTTCGCGACTGCTCCTGCAAGTTCACGACGAATTGCTGGTGGAGTGCCCTGAGGGCGAGGCCGAGGCCGTCACGGCGCTGGTGCGCAGGGAGATGGAGGGCTGCTACCCTCTGAGCGTGCCGCTCACCGTGTCGGTGGGGACGGGCCACACCTGGTTCGATGTGCACTGAACTTCCCAGTCCGCAGCCCCCGCGCCCACGGCGCCCACCTTCGTCCGGCCCGTTCGTGCTGGGCCTCGTGGGCCCCGCGGGCAGTGGCAAGAGCCTGGTCGCGCGTGCCCTCGCAGCGGACGGCGCACGCGTGCTCGATGCCGATCGCATGGGGCACGAGATCACAGAGGGCGATCCCGAGGTGCGCGCCACGCTCGCGGCCGAGTATGGCGCAGACGTGTATCGCCCCGACGGCAGCCTCGATCGTCGGCGCGTGGCCGCCAAGGTGTTCGAGGACCCGGCCGCGCTCACGCGCCTCAACCTGCTCGTGCATCCCCGCATCCTCAAGCGCCTGCGCGAGGGACTCGCGGACGCGGTGCGCGAGCGCTTCGCCGGAACCGTGGTGGTCGACGCGGCGCTCCTGCTCGACTGGGGCTTCGAGCGCGAGTGCGACGCCGTGCTCGCGGTGGTGGCGCCGCCCGCTCTACAGATCTCGCGCCTCATGGCCGCGCGCAGCTGGACCGTGGAGCAGGCGCAACAACGGCTGGCGCGCGCTCGCCACAACGAGGCGTTCGCCGCGCTCGCCGATGAGACGCTCGTGAACGACCGCGGCGAGGCCGAGGCGGCCGAGGCCGCTCGCGCCGCGCTCGAGCGAATGCGCTCCCGCCGCGAAGGAGCCGGAGCATGAGCCTGTGGGCGCGGCTGCGCGCGTGGTTCACGCGCGGACTCTCCAGCGCGCCCGCGGGGACGGACGCGGAACTGCTCGCCGCGCGCGCGCTCCACGCGCTCGGGGCAGCGCTCGCCGAGAGTGACGCCGAGTCGCGCCTGGCGCGACTTCGCGAGGCGCTCGCCATGGCGGAACGCCTGGCGGGCGAGCGCGGCGACCAGATCGTGCTCGAGGCCTCGCTGCACCTGGGTGAGAAGCTGCGCGCCGCGGGGCGGCGCGAGGAGGCCGTGCTGCACTTCGAACGCGCGGTCACGCGGAGCTTTCGCATACCCGATCCGGCCGGCCGCCACCGGCGGGCGGGCGTGCTGTCGCGCCTCGGCATCCTCGATCAGGAGGAGGGTGAGGTGCTGCGCGCCCGCTCGCGATACCGCGAGGCGCTGGACCTGGGGCGCGACAGCGAGTCGCAGCAACTGCTCGGCATGCTCACGCAGGCGGCGTTCAACCTGGGGTTGTTGCAAAGCGAGAGCGGCGAGGAGGGCCTGGCCGTCGCGAGCTGGGAATCGGCGCTGGAGCTGGGCGAGCGCGCGGGCCATCCGAGCGGCTGGGACCCGGCGGCCGTGGCCGCGTTCAACCTGGGCCACCTGCACTCGCGTCGCGGGGACGTGGACCACGCCAAGCTCATGTTCGCGACCGTCGCGCGCGTGGCCGAGCCTTCCGGCACGCCGCTCGGCCGCATGGCGTGTGCGAAGGCCGCACTCGCGCTGGCCGCGCTGGCCGAACGCGAGGGCCTGCCCGGCTCGCCCGAGACCGAACGACAATACGCGCGCGCCGTGCAGTACGGGCGCGACAGTGGCCTGCCCGAGGGCGCGCTGGCGGCGCTCCAGGGCGCGCTCGGGCTGGGCGAACGCCTCGTCGCGGGTGGCAGGCACGCCGAGGCGTCGGCGCAGTATCGCGAAGCGCTGGCGCTCGCCGCGCGTTGCGAGAGCGGGACCGCCGAACGCTTCGACCTGCTCGCGCGTCTGCGTCTGGGACAGACGCTCGCCGAGGTGGGGCAGCGGGAAGAGGCCGTGACGCACCTCCAGCGCGTGTTCGAGATCGGCCGTCGGCTCGACGAGCCGGCGCTGCGCGAGCTGGCCGGCCAGGCCGCCTGCAACCTGCACCGCGCACTCGGCTCGCTCGAGCGCTGGGAGGAGGCGCGCGAGCTGGCCGAGGAGTCGCTCGTGTTCACTCGCACGCTGTCCTCGGGCACGGGCCGCGCGCTCGAAGCCGCGGCCACGTATGCGCACGCATTCCAGGCGCTGCACGACGGCCGGGGCGAGGAGGCACTGGCGGGGCTGGCGGACGTGGTGCGCCTGGGCCGCGAGAGCGACATGGAAGTGGGCGCGCGTATCGCGCTCGACGCGCAACTCCTCACCGGCCACCTGCACCGACAATCGGGCCGCCTCGACCACGCGGTGCGCGCATTCAAGGACGCTCTGGCGCTGGTGCGCGACACGCACACGAGCAGCACGTCGCCCGAGTTCGACGCGATGGCGGCGATGGCGCACGTGAACCTGGGCCACGCGCTGCTTGCGCTGGACCGCGGGTTCGAGGCGCGCAAAGCCTACGAGTCGGCGCTCGAACGCGGTCGCACGAGCGGACTCCCGAGCGGCCGCGCCGCCGCCGCGAACGCCGCCCTCAACCTCGGAACGGTCCTCGAAGGCGAAGAACCCGATGCCACGCGCCGCCAATGGTTCGAAGCCGCCCGCACCCTGGGCCGCACGAGCGCAACGCCGCTCGGCACCGAGTGCGCCCTGCAAGCCGACAAGGCCCTGGCAAAACTGGCCGCAGGCCCCGACTCGGAGGGGACCCCCAACGAAGGGTGATGCCGCGGTGAGTCCGCCCGCGCGCGAATTGCGCTGAGGCCGGACGCTGCGTATCGTGCCTCGCGCTTCAGCGTTCTGAAGTCCGACCTCTCCCCGCGAGTCCAATTCAATGCTCACCGCCGCCGAACTTCGAAAGCGCCTCGACCAGACCGGAGCCAGTCTCGAGGGTCTGCGGAGGTACCTTTGACGTCGAGGCGTTGCGCCGCGAGGTTGCGGAGCTCGAGTCGCGCATGGCCGCACCCGGGTTCTGGGACCGGGCGGAGGAGGCCCAGAAGACCGTCGCGCGGCTGAAGAGCTCCAAGCGCTCCGTCGACGATCTCGCCGCGCGCGAAGGGGCTTTCCAGAGCCTTGGCGAGCTCATCGACATGGCCGAGACCGACGCCGACGAAGCCATGCTCGTCGAGATCGAGACCGAGCTCGATCAGCTCGAGCAACAGGTGAAGTCGCTCGAGACGCGCAGCCTGCTGCGCGGCGAGCACGACCGGCTCGGGGCGCTCGTGATCATCCATCCCGGCGCCGGCGGCACCGAGTCGCAGGACTGGGCCGAGATGCTCATGCGCATGTACCAACGCTGGGCCGAGCGGCGCGCCTACAAGGTGCAGCTGCTCGACTACCAGGCCGGCGACGAGGCCGGCATCAAGGACGCCACGCTCGAGATCGACGGTGAGTTCGCATACGGCTACTTGAAGGCCGAGTCGGGCGTGCACCGCCTTGTTCGCATCTCGCCGTACGACGCGAATGCGCGGCGGCACACGTCGTTCTCCTCGATCTCCGTGCTGCCCATGCTCGACAACACGATCAAGGTGGAGATCGCGCCAGGCGACATCCGGGTGGACACCATGCGCGCCGGCGGCGCAGGCGGCCAACACGTGAACAAGACCGAGTCGGCGGTGCGCCTGACCCACATCCCGAGCGGGCTCGTCGTGCAGTCGCAGGCCGAGCGGAGCCAACACCGCAACAAGGACGCGGCGATGAAGATCCTCATGTCGCGCCTGTTCGTGCTCAAGGAGGCCGAGGCGCGCGCCAAGACCGAGGCGCTGGCCGGAACCAAGAAGGACATCGACTTCGGAAGCCAGATCCGGTCTTACGTGCTGCAGCCTTACACCATGGCCAACGACCACCGCACCGAGACCAAGATCCCCGACGTGCACCGAGTGCTCGACGGCGACATCGACGAGTTCATCGACGCCTGGCTCAAGACCCAGCAGCCGAAGAAGGAGCCCGCATGATCCCCGCGCACATCTTCCGCGAGTACGACATTCGCGGACTGCACGAGACCGAGCTCTCGAACGAGACCGCCGAAGCGGTCGGCCGCGCGTTCGCCACGCGGCTGCGCGCCGAGGGCGGCGCGCGCGTGGCGCTTGGCCAGGACGTGCGCCCCTCGTCGGAGCGCCTGGCGCGATCGGCGGAGCGCGGCATGATCGCGGCGGGGCTCGCGGTGGAGCGGGTGGGCATCGTGCCGACGCCGGCGCTCTACTATGCCGTGGCCGCGCGTGGGCTGGACGGCGGCATGCAGATCACGGGCAGCCACAATCCGCCCGAATTCAATGGCTTCAAGATGGCCAAGCGGAAGCTGCCGCTCTACGGCGCCGAGATCCTCGAGATGCGGCGCGCCATCCAGGCGGGCGACCTGGCGAGCGGCCCGGGCGGCTCGTGGGGCGAACGGCCGATCCTCGACGAGTACCGCGCCATGTTGGTGGAGCGCTGCCGGAGCCCGAAGGGGCTCAAGGTCGTCATGGACTGTGGCAACGGTTGCGCGGGGACGGTGGTGCCGCAGGTGTTCGAGCGCATGGGCCACGAGGTCACGCCGCTGTTCGCCGAGCTCGATGGGAGTTTCCCGAACCACCTGCCCGATCCCACGGTGCCGGCGTTGCTCGTGGATCTGCAGCGCAAAGTGAGGGAGACCGGCGCGGACCTCGGTATCGGCTTCGATGGCGACGCCGACCGCATCGGCGCGATCACCGGCTCGGGGCGGATCGTGTGGGGCGACCAGTTGCTCGCATTGTTCGCGCGCGACGTGCTACAGCGTGTGCCGGGCGCGCTGATCATCTTCGACGTCAAGTGCTCGCAGGCGCTGGCGGAGGACATCGTCGCTCACGGCGGCGTGCCCCAGATGTGGAAGACCGGCCACTCGCTCATCAAGCAGCGCCTCGCCGAGACCGGCGCCCCGGTCGCCGGCGAGATGTCGGGCCACATGTTCTTCAGCGAAGGCTTCTTTGGATTCGACGATGCGCTGTTCGCAGCGGGCCGGCTGCTGCGCTACGTGGCCGCCACGGGTCGCACGCTCGACGAGCTGGTGGCGAGCCTGCCGCAGTACTTCTCCACTCCCGAGACGCGGCTCGCCTGCCCGGAGGAGCGCAAGTTCCAGGTGCCCGAGACGCTCAAGGCCGAGTTCGCCGGTCGCTTCCGGATCGTGGACATCGATGGCATTCGTGTGGAGTTCGGCGACGGCTGGGGGCTGGTGCGGGCGTCCAACACGCAGCCGGTGCTCGTGGTCCGCTTCGAGGCACGCACCGAGGTCCGGCTGGCGGAGATCCGCGACATGATGATGTCGGCATTGCGGCGGTTGGGTGTCGAGGACGTCCCGGTCGCGCACTGACGCGCGCAGCGAGTCCGGCATCCCGGACCCGTTCGAGCTCGCGCGGCCGCTCCCGCGTGCGTTCTACGCTCGGGGCCCGCGCTCGCTCGCTCGCGCACTTCTCGGGCGGCTGCTCGTGCACGACGACCCGTCCGCCGGCCGCATCGCCGGGCGCATCGTCGAGGTGGAGGCCTACGGAGGCGCGGACGACCCGGCGAGCCATGCGTACCGCGGTCGCACGGCGCGCAATCGCGTCATGTTCGGACCTCCGGGTCACGCGTACGTTTACTTCACTTACGGCACGCACCACTGCTTCAACGTCGTGTGCGGGCCACCCGGACGTGCGGCCGCGGTGCTGGTGCGTGCGCTCCTACCCGTGGCGGGGCACTCGGTCATGGCACGGCGCCGCGGCACCACCGACCCGCTCCGACTCGCTCGTGGACCGGGAGCCCTGGCCCGTGCGCTCGGGCTCGACCGACGCCACGACGGCGCGGACCTGAGCGTCGGCCCGGTATGGGTGGCGGACCTGCCCGAGGTCCGCGAGGGACGCCGCGTGGCGTGCGGGCCGCGCGTCGGGATCCGGCTCGCGGCGGAGCGTCCGTGGCGCTACTGGCTCGCGGAAGAGCCCTGCGTCTCGCGCGGTCCTAGGCCAGTCCGGAGCCGGCCGCGGGGAAACCCTCGTTGACACCCTTCCGGGCCATTCCTAGTATCCGCAGGCACTTCGTCGACCGTGCGTGCTTTCGCCTTCGC
>JANNKI010000030.1:0-6280 GCA_031396225.1 bacterium
CGGTCGGGACATCGGGGTCACCTCGGGTCTGCGAACAGGAGGGCGCGGCGAGCGACGGGGTGCGCACGAGACCGCGAGCCTCGGAGTGTAAGGAGCAGAGCGCGAAGGTTAGGGGCGCGTGAAATGGCGCTCAAGACCGGACAGCCCCCGCGCCCCGAGCGCCGGACCGGCGTGCCGATTCCCGCCACGAATGCGGCCGGAGGGAGATCCACGGAGGCCGAATGCGGCCCGCGCGGGGTGCGGACCCGCTGCAAAGTGCACGCCGCACGACAGGTGTGGCGGGTCGGCACGGTCCGCCGCGCGGGGCGTTCGCCCAGGCCTGTTCGCCGCAACGAGTTGAGTTCCGCCCAGTCGTGGCACATGGCCTGCATGGTAAGTCGGGGACCCCGGTGAACGGGTCCCGACAGGGGGCCCCAGGCTCCCGGTCGCCCGACGGAGGGACCATGAAACGCTATTGGATCTTCGCGGCCGCGCTCGTGGCATTGAGCCATGCGCAGCCGCTGCATGCCGAGACACAGACCTGGTTTGGTTTCCAGGTGGGCATCAGTGGTGGCAATGCGCCGCCGCCCGTGGTGTTTCACAGCGAGCCCCGCGTCGTCTACGTGAACGACGTCTACGTGGTGGACGACGACCGCTGCGACGATGACGTGTTCCGCGCGAACAACGCGTGGTGGCGACTGCGCAGCGGCTACTGGTATCGCGCCAACACGTGGCGCGGTCCGTGGTTGGGTGTGGACGTGCGCCGCGTTCCGGAGCGCGTGTTGGTCGTGCCGTCGAGCCACTGGAAGCATCATCCGCGACACAGCGGCCGCACGGTGTTCGTGTCTGACGACCACGATCGTGGCCGCCACCGCGGACACGGGAAACACGGCAAGCACCGTCGCGGTCGCGGCGACTGACCCCTCGCTGGATCACGACACGCCCCCGCGGGCCAAGGCTCGCGGGGGCGTCGTGTTCTGGGTGGATCAGGCGCCGGCGGGCCGCCGAAGACTTACGGCTGGGGCCGACTCATGCGCCACACCAACAGCGGTGGCGTGACCAGCGTGGTGACCGCCACCATCACCACCACCGCCGAGTACACCATGTCGTTCACCACGCGCTCGCCGCCGATCGTGAGCGTGCGGCCGATGCTCGCGAAGATCAGGCCCACCTCGCCGCGCGGGATCATGCCCAGGCCCACCGCGAAACGGTCCACGCCCTTGCCGAGCACGCCCAACGAACAGACCTGCTTGCCGGCCACGGCCGCCAGGGTGAGCGCGGCCGAGAAGACAAGCACGCCCGGCTGGCCGAACACGGACAGGTCCACGCCCATGCCCATCAACACGAAGAACACCGGCACCAGGAAGCCCGCGAGCGGCTGCATGAGCTGGTGGAGGTCGCGTTTCTGCGCGTCGCGCGCGCGAAGCGCCTGGTAGTGGACGCCATCCAGCACCAGCCCCGCCGCGAACGCGCCCACGATGGGCGCCAGCCCGGCCATGCCGGCCACGTACGACATGAAGAAACAGAATGCCAGCGCGAACGACAACAGCATGCCCTCGCCGGGGAGCCGCGCGGCGAAACGGAACGTGACGCGCGCGAGCCAGCGGCCCACCGCCACCGCCACCACCAGGAATCCAAGTGCCTTTCCCACGATGACGAGCAAGCCCATCGCGTCGAAGGCGCGCCCGGCATCGGCCGCGTGGATCAGGCCCGTGACCACCGCGAGCACCACCAGTCCCAGCACGTCGTCGATGACCGCCGCGCCGAGGATGATGCGGCCCTCCACACTCGTCGCGCGGCCGAGGTCACCCAGCACGCGCGCCGTGATCCCGACGCTGGTGGCGGCGAGCGTGGCGCCCACGAACCAGTGCGAAAGCACGTTTTGGTCGTGCAGGAATCCCCGCGACACCCACAGCCCGAGCAGCATGGGCGCGACCACGCCCAGCACCGCCACGAGCGTGGCCGACCGGCCCACCGCGGCCAGCTTCGCAACGTCGGACTCGAGCCCCACCTGGAACAGCAGGAACAGCACGCCGAGTTGCGCCAGGGCTTCGACGACCGGGATCGAACGCAGCGCGTCGAAGCCGTGGAAACCCACGAGCCCGAGGTTGCCCAGGACGATGCCCGCCGTGAGTTCGCCGAGCACCGCCGGCAGCTTGAAGCGCTCGAACAATGCACCGCCGAGGCGCGCGAGCAGGAGGATCACGGCGAGCGCCGCGAGCACCGGCAGCATGTTCATCGAGTCGTGGCTCAGCTCGCCGCCGCTCCGTTCGCCCGCGGCAGTTTCTCCAGCCGCACCGCCGTGCGCTTGTAGGCGGGCGTGTTGACCTTGTTGTCACGGTGCGGGCCGAGCAGGCGGTTCACGTGCGCGGCCGGCGTATGGAACGTGGCGAACACCTCGCCGCGCTTGACGCGCGTGTCGCGCCGCGCCGGAAGCTGCGCCTCGCCCCACGCGCTCACGATACGCAACTCGTCGCCGTCCGTGATGTCGAGTCGGTCGGCGTCGTCCGGATGAAGGTCCAACGTGTCAATCGGGCGTAGGTCGAAGTTCCTGGTGCGGTCGGTCATGGTGCCGGCGTTGTAGGCGTAGAGCGTGCGGCCGGTCACGAGCAACAGCGGGAATTCCTTCGTGGGCGGTTCCTGCAGCTCGTGCTGCTCGGGGCAATGGAACGGCGCGCGGTCGCCAAGCGTGAACGTGTCGGTGTGCAACCGCACGGTTCCCGGGTGGGACTCGTCGGGGCACGGCCACTGGATGCCACCCTCGCGGTCCATCTTGGGGTACGAGATCCCCGCGCCGGCCGGCCACACCGAACGCACCTCGTTCCAGATCTCCTCCGCGCTCGTGTACTCGAAGCCCTCGAAGCCCAGAAGTTTGGCCACCTCGCACACCGGCACCCAGTCGGCGACGGCCTCGCCCTGCGGCTCGACCGCCTTGCGGATGCGCTGCACGCGGCGCTCGCTGTTCATGAACGTGCCGTCCTTCTCGAAACTCGCGGCAGCGGGCAGGAACACCGTGCCGATGGCGCGCGCGGTCTCGTTCATGAACAGGTCCTGCACCACCACCATCGGCAGGTTCTCCAGCACCCGCTGCGTGCGCACGATGTCGGCGTGGCTCTGCATGATGTCGTAGCCGATCGCCCACAACACGTCGAGGTTGCCGGCTTCGGCGGCCTCCACGATCTGCACCGCGTCCAGGCCGCGCTTCTCGGGCAGCTTCACGCCATAGAGCGACTCGAACTGCACGCGCGCCTTCTGGTTGCTGATGGGGGTGTAGCCCGTGAAATAGTTGGGGTCGCAGCCCATGTGCGCCGAGCCCTGCACGTTGTTCTGGCCGCGCAAGGGGTTGATGCCCGCGCCCGGCTTGCCGACATTGCCGGTCAAGAGCGCCAGATTGGAGAGCGCCACGATGCCCTCGGTGCCCTGCACGTTCTCGGTGAGGCCCAGGCCGTGGAACGAGATGCTGGGGCTGCCGGTGGCGTACATGCGCGCCGCCTGCCGCACCAGCTCCGGCGGCACGCCGGTCATCCGCGCCACCTTCTCTGGCAGGTAGCCCTTCAGGAACTCGGCGTAGGCTGGGTAGCCCTCTGTGCGTTCGCCGATGAACGCGTCGTCCTGGAGCCCCTCCTCCACGATCACGGCGGCCATGGAGTGGAACATGGCCACGTTCGCACCCGGCGTGATCGGCAGGTGCAGGTCGGCGATCTGGGCCAGGCCCACCTTGCGCGGGTCGATCACGATCAGCTTGGCGCCGCGGCGCACCGCCTTTCGCAGCCGCGAGCCCACCACCGGGTGCGCCTCGAGCGCGTTGCTGCCCGAGATCAGGATGGTCTGCGTGACGTCGATGTCCTCGAACGCGCCGGTGGCCGCACCGGTGCCGAACGACATGCGCATCGCCGCCGCCGTGGGCGCGTGGCACACGCGGGCGCAGCAGTCGATGTTGTGCGTGCCGAGGCCCTTGCGCACGAACTTCTGCGCCACGTAATTCTCCTCGTTGGTGCCGCGCGCGCTCGACAGCATCATCACCTTGTCGGCGCCGCGCTCGCGCACGGTCTTCGCGATGGTGTCGGCGATGTGCTGGAGCGCCTCGTTCCAGGTGACCCGCTTCCACTCGCCGTACCCGTCCCCGGGACGGGTGCCCCGCTCGCGCACCATCGGATAGCGCGCGCGCGCATCGCTCTGGACAAAGCCCCACGCGTAGCGGCCCTTCACACAGGTGTGCCCCAGGTTGGAGGCCCCGTCGCTCGAGGGCAGGATCTGCACCAGCTTGCCGTCCTTCACGCCGGCCATGATCTCGCAGCCCACGCCGCAGTAAGCGCAGATCGTCTTGGTCCACTCGGTGGGCCGGCCTTGTTCGAGCACGGTGCGGTCGAGGATCGCTCCGGTGGGACACACGTCGGCGCACGCGCCGCACGACACGCACGAACTGTCGAGCATGCTGGGGCCGTCGGGGTGTACCAGCGTGCGCCAGCCGCGCTGAGCCACCTTCCACACCGACTCGCCCTGGATCTCGTCGCACACCCGCACGCAGCGCATGCAGGCGATGCACTGGTTCATGTCCACGTGCAGGTAAGGGTGCGAGTCGTCCACCAGCGACGGGTCGGGAACGTAGCCGTTGGCCGAGACGCCATAGCGCGCCATCATGGTGTGAAACGTGGCGGTCGGGTCGGCCGTCACCGCAGAGCCGGGGTAGCGGTGCGCGTGCATCTCCATCACGAACTTGCGCGCGCTCTCGAGCTTGGCGTCCTCGGTCACGATGGTCATGCCATCGGCGAGTGCGGTGACGCACGCGGCCACCGGGGCGCCGCGGCCATCCAGGTGCACGAGGCACATGCGGCAGGCGCCACTGTTGGACAGGCGGTCGTGCTGGCAGATGGTCGGCACGTCCGCACCGGCGGCGCGCACGGCCTCGAGGATGGTGGCGCCGTCACTCTCGACCTGCCGCCCGTCCACGGTCACGCGCTTCATGGCATCTCTCCCCAGAGAAGGACTTCGCGCCTCGCCAGAGCCCGGCCATCCATGGCCGCGAGCAGGCGCGGGCCGCCGGGCACCCGCGGGTGCGGGGCAGCCGCGCTTCACATTGTAGAGGAATTATCGGCCCGGGGAAGCCGCGAGACGAGGTCCCGAAGGGAGAGGCCCGCTGGCCGCAAGCGGTCGGCCGGCGCCCGCATGCGCCGGTCCGTCGGGGCCTGCCCCCTCCCGCGATCCGCTGGTAGGGTGAGGGTGTCCCCGGTTGCAGCCGTGCTCCCGAGCCCCCCGGAGGAGTCCCGATGGCCCCCCGTACCGCCGGCCAAGCTCTTGTCGTCGCCCTGCTCTGCCTGGCCCCCGGCCACGGGCGGGCGGCCTTCTCGCCCGCCCCGCCCCCCAGCCGCGTCGTGGTCGTCCGCGACACGCTGCACGGCGTGCCGATCGAGGATGCCTACCGCTGGCTCGAGGAGAAGGACTCGCCCGAGACGCGCGCTTGGGTGAAGGCGCAGATGGCGTACACGCAGGCTCTCCTCGGCAAGGTCCCGGGGCGAGACGAAGTGCTGTCGGTCCTCGCGCGCCACCACAAGGTGGACACGCGCGGGCTTCCCACGCTGCGCGGCAAGCGGCTGTTCTTCACGACGCGAGCCGTGGGTCAGCAGCAGGCCGTGATCGCGATGCGAGAGAGTGCCGACGGCGCGGACGTCGTACTCGTGGACCCGAACCCCATGTCGAGCGACCACACCACGAGCGTCACGCTCTACACCGTGTCGCGTGACGGCAGATTGATGGTGTACGGAATCCGCAAGGGCGGCGAGGACGAGGTGGAGTTGCGCGTGTTCGACGTGGACCAGCGCAAGAACGTGCCGGGCGGCCTGCCCAGGGGTCGCTACTTCTCGGTCAGCTTCGACCGGCAGAAGACCGGTTTCTGGTACTCGCGTTATTCGGCCGACGGCAGCCGCGTACGATTTCACAAGTTGGCGGACGACCCGGCCAGGGACGCGGTCGTATTCGGCGACGGCCTCGGTGCCAGCGAGATCCCGTTCGCGTTCCTGAGCGAGAACGGGCGCTGGCTCATGCTCGGTGTGGCGGTGGGGTCGGCGGGCAGCGACACCCGGCTCTACTTGAAGAACGTCGAGACGAACGGCCCGATCGTGACCGTGGCTGACACGCTCAAGAGCCTGCTCAACTTCGACATGGCCGGCGACCGCCTGGTGATCGCCACCAACTGGCGCGCCCCGAACCAGCGCGTCGTGGTGGCCGACGCGAAGCAGCCGCAGTCGGCGTACTGGAAGGAGATCGTGCCGGAGTCTCCGGACGCCGTCATCGAGGACATGGC
>JANNKI010000139.1:0-3491 GCA_031396225.1 bacterium
CGGCGCACCACGCGGGCGGTCTGCGACCACGGCGCGAACGGGTCGAGCGCGTCGCGCGCATAGAGGGTGCGCGCGAGCGCCAGCGAGTCGTTGGGCGAACTGTGCGGGTCCACGGGGGAGGTGACCCAGTGCCGCGTGAACATGGGCACCGCGTAGCTCGTGGCGGGATCGGCGAGCACCACCGTGCCCGCGGGTAGTTCGCGATCCATCCACGCCATCGCATCCGCCCAGCGTTCGATACTCGCCGCAGCGGGCACGCGGCGCGCCGCGCCGTCGGGAATGGCGGCGCGCACGGCGTCGCCGAGCGGACCCGCGAGCCCCAGGCCGAGGACCGCGAGCGAGCCCGCGGCGGCCAAGCGTCGCCCTCCGGTCCATGCGTCGCGCGACGCGACCACCAAGAACGCGGCGGCGGCCGAAGCGGGCAGGAGCCACGGCAACCGCATGAGCAGGTAGCCGAGTCGGGGCTCGAGCAGCGACACGACCGGGGGGCAGAACATGAGCGAGCCCACCGCGAGCGTGGTGGTGAGCAGGTAGAGCGCGGCCGACTCGCGTGCGGCGCGAGCCCACGCGAACAGGGACAACGGGAACAACACCCAGACCGGGCCCATCCAGTCCCACAGCGTCCCGAACGACACGATGGTGGCGCCGGGTGCCAGTTCGAGCATGCCCTGCGTCTCGGTGTGAAGGATGTTGACCGGGGCGTAAGCCTGGAGCGCGCGCCACGCGAGGTAGGGCGCGGTCACGAGCGCGCACACGAGCGACGTGCGCACAAGCCGAGCGAGCGGCGGGGACCAGGCGCGGTCGCGCACGAGCAGCCCCACGCCGAGCGCGCCGAACGTGACCGTGAACTGAACGGCGCCGAACACGTGCACTGAAACGGTGCCGAGCGCGAGTCCCACCACCGCGGCGAGCGAGCGTGCCGTGCGACGGTCGAGGTCCACGAGCAACGCGGTCGCGGTGGCGAGCGCCAGTTGGTCCGCGAGCTTGGTGGCGAAGACCGCTTCACTCAGGTACGGGGCCGCGAGGCCGCCCCCGTACGTGAGCAGCAATGCCCACGCGCCCGCGGCGGCGCCGAGCCCGCCCCCCAGTCGAAACGCGAACGCCGCGGCGTTCAACACGAATAGCGGAGCGAGCAGCACCGCGAGGCCACGCCATGCCACCAGCGGGTCCACGTGCGCGAGGGCACACGCCAGCGCGACCGCCGGGTGCCACAGGCCCTTGCGTGGGTCGGCCCCGCTGGGGCCGGCGTCTCGGAAAAACGCGTCGGTCGGGAACGCGTCTCCGTTCGAGAGCATGCGCCGGATGGTGCCAATGTGATCGGGCGAATCGCTGTAGTAGGTGATCGGCGGGCCGTTGCGAGCCACGTGCATCGCGGCGAGCAACGCCGCGAGCGCCACCGCGAGCGCGGCCGCGCGCCCGAGCGCTGGCGAACGCGCGGGCTCGGCGGGCTCCATCCACGCGGCCGCCAACCAGGGCAGGGCCGCCCACGTCGCGCCTGCGCCGGCCAGCACGGTGAACGGAAGTCCGGCGATCCGCGTGAGCAGGATGCCGAGGCCCAGCCAGGCCACGCCGTAGCCGAGCGCCCATCCCGGCGCGAGCCACGCCCCACCCGGGGCGGGCGAGCCAAACGCGCGGCGCCAGGCGAATCCCGGCAACATCACCAACGCCACGAACGCGAGCGCCAGCCGCAGTAACGCCGGCGCGCCCTCGAGCCAGCCGCTCCCCAACGCGGCCGCCAGCGCGAGCCCGGCGAGCGGCGGCAGCACCCGGTGGACGAGCGAACGGATCACGCGTCGCCCGCGGGCGGCTCGGGCCGGCGGCCGAGGAACGGCAGCTTGAACTCGGTGGCGAGCGAGCGAAATCCGATGCCGCGCGCGAGCGGCGCCACGCACAACAGGTACGCCGCTGCAAACGCGGCCGAGGCCGCGAACAGCCGTGCGACCGCCAGCGCCGTGAGCGGTCCAGCCTCGCGCAGGAACACCCACGCCGCGCCCCAGGTGAGCAGCGCGGCCAGCCCCGTCGGGACGACACAGCGCAAGACCAGCCCCAACATTCGCGGGAACGAGTAGCCCAGCCCGACCGCGGCCAGTGACAGCAGCACGCTCCCGCTGACCAGGTAGGCCACGGCCGAAGCGGTGGCGATGCCGGTGAGCCCGCCGTTCCAGCGAAGCGACAGGAGTTGGAGGCCGCCCGACAGCGCGGTGAGGAACACCGCGGCGGGCACGAGGATGATGCGCCGGCCCACCGTCATGAGCACAATTGAGGCGAACGCCGAGAGTGAAAGCCCAGTGGCGCCGAACGCGAGTACGCGCAGTGGTGCCACGCACTCGTCGTAGCGCGGCAGGACGGCGTGCACCAGGTCGCGCGACCACAGCGCGCACAGCCCCGCCACGAGCGGGAGCGCGCTCGACACGCCGCGCACCAGACGCTCCACTCGATCGCGGATCGCGACCGGGTCGCCACCGGCCTCGGTGAAGCGCTTCACCAGCATGGGATAGCTCACGTAGGTGAGCGAGTCCGGGATCGCCATGAGCAGCGTGAGCACGTTCACGGAGAGTCCGTAGTAGCCGAGCTCCTTCGTGCCAAGGAAGCGCAGCACGACGATACGGTCCAGGTTGCGCATGATGATGCTGCTGGCGCCGTACACGTAGAGCGGCAACCCGATCTGTAGCAGGTCAAGGCTCTCGATCGCGGGCGCCGGCCAGATCGGAATCACGCGCCGTCCACGCCAGAACACGAACAGGAACGCCACAAGGCAGCCGACCAGCCAGCCCCACAACAGGCCCCAGCGCCCGAACCACACCATGAGCACGAGACCGAGCCCCGTGCCGACGAGGCCCTGCAGCACGAACCACCGCATGAATCCGCCGATGTCGCCGTGCGAACGCAGGATGCTGGTACCCACGTACGACACGTTCACGAGCATCACGCACATGAGTGCGAGCGCCAGGCCGCTCAGGTGCCAGAACGCTCGCATGCGGCTGCTGCCCAACGAGGCCCAGCCCAACCCGAACGCCGAGAACAGCAGCGTGAGCACGATCACGTTGAACAGCGCCGCGCGCTTCGCGTTCGCGATGCGTCGCGCATCGCCCTCGACGAGCCGACGCGGCACCATCTGGTCGAGCCCCTGTTGCGTGCCGAGCGGCGCGAGCGAGCCGTAGTCCATCATGAGCTGCAGCGCGTTCCAGGCGCCGAACGACGTGGGATCCAGGAGCTTCGCGGCGACGAAGTTTCGCCCCATGCTCATGGCGCGCACCAGGTACTGGGCGAACGCGAGCCCGAGCGAATCTCGGGTGAACTTCCGGCGGGTGGGCGTCATGGGGGATGGCCCGTTCAGGTCGCGCGCAGTGGCGCGAGAGCGAGTCGTGGCCTTAGACTGAAACGATGAATGAGCCCGACCCCCTGCCGGCCACGGGCCGGCTCGCCTCGCAGGGCGGTCCGCCCGTGCGTGCGGAGTTCCTGCCCATCGCCGTGCCCGATATCGGGCCCCG
>JANNKI010000155.1:0-7365 GCA_031396225.1 bacterium
GCGGGGTGGCGCGCTCGAGCGGCTCGGCCGACGCGGCCCGGCGCGGCGTGCGCGCCGGGCGCCCGCTTCCCACCAGCGCAAGCTCGCGCCGGGCGCGTTCGAGCTTGCGCCGGGAGCGCGAGTGCCACAGCCGTTGGAGGAGCGAGGTCCGAGCCATCCGGCGCAGTCTCTGCGATGGGAGTCGTGCGGGGCAAATTGGATGCGGGGCTTCGGAGGACGCCGCCCTCCGGGCGGCCGCGCACATCGCTTCCCTTCATGCGGTGGGTCGGGCATCCTTCGCGCCCGCCATGTCCCGACACGAAACCCATCCCCAGCTCTCCGCCGTGGTGCCGGCTTACAACGAGGTCGAGTGCGTCCCCGTGCTCGTTGCTGAATTGCGCGCCGCACTCGATGGGACGATGCGCTCGTGGGAATTGGTGCTGGTGGACGACGGCAGCAACGACGGCACAGGTGACGCCATGGCTGCCGAGGCGGCGGCCGACACGCGCATCCGAGTTCTGCACCTGGAGCGCAACGCCGGCCAGAGTGCGGCGCTCGCCGCGGGCCTGTCGCGCGCACGCGGCGACGTGCTGGTGACGCTCGACGCCGACCTCCAGAACGATCCCGCCGACATCCCCGCACTGCTCGCCGCGCTCGAACAGGCCGACGTGGTCTCGGGCGTGCGCGCGAAGCGCAACGACTCGTGGATCCGGCGCGTGTCCTCGCGCGTGGCCAACGCGACGCGGCGCGCGGTGCTGGGCGACTCGGTCACCGACATCGGCTGCTCGCTCAAGGCCTACCGCCGCGAGGTGCTGGAGGGGCTGCCCATGTTCGTGGGCGTGCATCGGTTCCTGCCCGCATTGTGCTCGTTTCGCGGCGCGCGCGTGGTGGAGCTGGCCGTGAGCCACCGCCCGCGCACGCGCGGCGTGAGCAAGTACGGCATGGGGAACCGGCTGTGGCGCGGCATCCACGACCTGATCGGCGTGTCGTGGCTCAAGCAGCGGCTCGTGCGATACAAGGTCCGCGGCAGCTAGCCCCGGCTCGCGCCGTGCTCGCGCGCGCGCGCGCCTGTCCACGAATGGTCAGGGGCTTCGCGCTTGCGCGCACCGCGGGCCGCTCATAAGGTGGCCGCGCTTCCCCCATGGACAGGAGGTCCAACCTTGCGACGTCTCTCGACCCTTCCGCTCGCGGCGCTTGCCGCGACGTGGTTGCTCGCCGCCCCTGCTCCCGTGCGTGCCGCTGGCGGCCTCACCGGCATCGATGCCATGACCGCCACCGTGTTCCAGGAGGGGCAGAGCTCGTTCTCGGGGCTCGCCCTGCGCTTTCGGTTGAGCGACCCGCGCCTGGTGGAGAACATCGAGATCCTTCCCACCGTGGAGTACTGGCGAAACAGCAGCAGCGTGGATGCGTTCAACCTGCGCGCCGTGCGTCGCGACGCCACGCTCAGCGGAGACGTACGCTGGATGTTCCCCGGCGAGGCGTGGCGGCTTTATGCGGGCGCCGGGATCTCCGTGCACTTCCTCTCGAACGAAGTGGACGCTCCCACGCTCGGGCTTAACAATGCCAACGAGTCGCTCACCAAGGGTGGTCTCGGGCTTCTCGCCGGCGCCTCGTTCGGGAGCAAGGCGAAACTGGGCAACTTCCTCGAGGCCAAGGGGCACTTCGTGGGCGGCTACCGCCAGCTCAAGGTGAACATGGGGCTGAGCTGGAATCGCTGACGCCGCGGCGCCCAGTATTGGATTGCGGGCGGTTCAGCGGGCGGCACGTGGCAGAGCGAACCGATCGCGAGCTCGGTGGGCCACATCCAATCGCAGACTCAATACGGCGGGTTCGACCTGCAGGTCGCGCCCGGCGGTGCTCGTGCGCTGATACGGAGTGACCCGCCGCTCTGCTAGTACGAGAACCCCAGCAACCCCGGGTCCGGCATCATGTCCGGGCTCCAGGCGTCCGCCATGATCTCCACCTCGCACGGCTGCGGCACGGCGCTCTCGGTGGCCTGCTTCACGTCGGCCATCATCTGCGGCGCGTACGGGCAGAATGGCGTCGTGAGCATCATGCGCACGAGCGTCTTGCCGGTGAGGAAGTGCACCTCGCGGATCAGCCCGAGGTCGATCACCGACAAACCCAGCTCGGGGTCCATGACGGTCTCGAGCACGGAGCGCACGGCCAGTTCCTGCGCGGTGGGCATGCTCGAGAACTGCGGCGGGCCCGTCTGCTTGGCGGCCGGCGCCGCTTCGGCGCTCATGGCCGCGGCGCCCGGCGTGCCGGTGGCCGGTGCGGGCGACACGGGCTCGGGCGGCAGCGGTTGACCGGTATGCGGATTGATCGCCTGCTTGTCGTCGTCGTTCATGACCACTCCACTTGCACGTCGTCCCCCACCACGCGCACGGCGTAGGTGGTGACCGGCGAGACGCCGGGAAACGTCAACGCGGCGCCGGTCCTCACGTCGAACGTCGCGCCGTGGCGCGGGCATTCGATGATGCTCCCCTCGAGTCGGCCCTCGGCCACCGGGCCGCCATCGTGGGTGCACACGTCCTCGATCGCGTACCAGCCATCCGCCAGGTGGAACACCGCGACGGGCACGTCGTCCACGCGCACGATGCGCGAACCGCCCTCGGCGATCTCGCTCGCGCGTGCAACGGTCAGCCAACGTCCGGTGGTGGGATTCACGCCTCGTCCTCCTGCTCGGTCCATGTCGTCAATCCGTAGGCGGCGGCCTTCACCGTCTTGAGCGCCAGCATCGCACACTTGCTGCGCATCGGGCCCAATTCGTCCACGCCGAGCAGGTCCAGCACGTCCTCTCGCGTGAGCGCCTTCACTTCGTCCAGCGGCCTGCCCTCGATGGCCTCGCACAGCAACGACGCCGAGGCCAGGCTGATGGAACAGCCCGTGCCGGTGAAGCGCACCTCGGCCACGCGGCCGTCCGAGAAGCGGAAGTCCATGCGCAGTCGGTCGCCGCACAGTGGATTGGCGTCCTCGACGCTGGCGTCGGCGGGATCGAGCGTGCCGTGACAGCGCGGATGGCGATAGTGATCGAGGATGTGGTCGCGGAAAAGCGAGTCCATGGGAGTTTTTCGCGCCTCCGGCGCGATTACGAGGTCGGGAGGAGCGCCGCTAGTGCGCGAACACCTTCTGCACCTTGAGGAGTCCGGTGACAAGGGCGTCCACGTCCTCGGTGAGCGAATAGCAGTGGAACGAGGCGCGCGCGCTGGCGGGGACGCCGAGCGCGTCGTGGAGCGGCATGGCGCAATGGTGCCCGGCGCGGACGCAGATACCGTCGCGGTCGAGCACCGTGGCCACGTCGTGAGGGTGCACACCCTCCACCGTGAATGCCACCACGCCGCCGCGCCGTTCGGCGGGCGGGCCGAGCACGCGGATGCCGGGCAGTTCCGCCAGGCGCTCCATGGCGTAGGCGGCAAGCACCTGGTCGTGCGCGAACACGTGCTCCATGCCAAGGCCCTCGAGATAGCGGACCGCGGCCGCGAGGCCCACGGCCTCGGCGATGGGCATGGTGCCGGCCTCGAACTTCCACGGCAGCTCGTTCCATGTGGACTTGGTGAGCGTCACCGTGCGGATCATCTCGCCACCGCCCAAAAAGGGCGGCATCGCCTCGAGGATCTCGCGCCGGCCCCACAGCACACCGATGCCCGTGGGTCCGAGCAGCTTGTGCGAGGTGCACGCCAGGAAGTCCACTCCCAGCGCCTTCACGTCGAGCTTCATGTGCGCGGCGCTCTGCGACGCGTCGAGCACGACGGTGGCGCCGGCCGCTTTGGCCACGCGGGCGATCTCGGCCGCGGGATTCACCGTGCCGAGCACGTTGGAGACGTGCACGAACGACACCAGCTTCACGCGCCCGTCGGCCAACAGCCCCGGCAGCGCCGTCAGGTCCAGTTCTCCGGAGCCGGTGAGCGGGATGAAGCGCAGCTCGAGTTGCTTCTCGGTGGCGAGCAGATGCCACGGCACGAGGTTCGAGTGATGCTCCATGGGCGTGAGCAGCACGGCGTCGCCGGGCTTGAGCGCCCAGCGCCCCCACGCCTGCGCCACCAGGTTCAGCGCCTCGGTGGAGTTGCGCGTGAACACGATCTCGCGTGGGCTGGCGTTGACGAACGCCGCAAAGCGCCGGCGCGCGTCCTCGTAGAGCGCGGTGGCCTCCTCGGCGATGCCGTACACGCCGCGGTGGATGTTCGCGTTACACGTGACGTAGTAGCGCTGCATCGCGTCCAGCACAGCCTGCGGCTTCTGCGAGGTCGCTGCGCTGTCCAGGTAGACGAGCGGCTTCTCGCGCGGCGTGGCAAAGATGGGGAAGTGAGTCTTCACCTGACGGGGGTCGAAGCCTCCGGCTTCGCTTGGGAGGCGAACGGCGCTCCCGGAAGCCGCCGCGGGCGCGCCCGAACCACCGGGCGCGCCCGCGGGAGACAGCGAGCGGCGCGACATCAGCCGATCTTGCGCTCGATCTCGCCGCGCAGGCGCTCGCGCACGGTCTCGAGCGGGATGCGCTCGATCACCGGCTCGAAGAACGCCTCCACGATGAGTCGCTGCGCCTCGACGCGCGGCAGGCCGCGGGCCATGAGGTAGAAGAGGTGCTCCGGGTCGAGGAACCCGAGCGTCGCGCCGTGCGTGCAGCGCACGTCGTTGGCCAGGATCTCCAGGCCCGGGATGCTGTCGGCTCGCGCCTGGTCGGAGAGCAACAGGTTGCGGTTCGCCTGGTAGGCGTTGGTGCGCTGCGCGTCCTCGGCCACCTGAATCAGCCCCTGGTACACGCTGCGGGCGCGATCTTTGAGACAGCACTTGATCAGCAGGTCGCTGGTCGTGTTCGGTTTGAGATGCCGCTGGAGCGTATGCAGGTGGAAGTGCTGACGCTGGTCGCCGAACATGAAGCCGTTCACGAACGCTCGCGCGCCCTGACCGTTCAGGTCGAAATAGTTGTTCGCCTTGGTCATCCGGCCGCCGACCATCACCTGCATCCACTGGAGTTCGGCGTCGCGCGCCACCTCGGCGCGGACGTTGCCGTAGTGGAACACGTTGCGGCCCCAGTCCTGGACCTGGGCGTAGGTGAGTTTGGCGTTGGCGCCAACGAACACCTCGACGCCGCCGGCGTATAGCGAGGCTCCCTCGACGGTCTCGGAGAGCTGCTCCTCGAGCACGGTGAGTTCGGCGCCCTCTTCCACCACCACCACGGTGCGCGGCGCCACCAGCCGGCCCGCGCCATCGATCCAGTGGAAGAGTCGCACGGGTAGTTCGGCCTTGACGCCCTTGGGCACGTGCACGAACGCGCCGCCCTGGCGCACCGACGCGCCAAGCGCGGCGTACCAGTCATAGTCGTCGTGCAGCAGCGCGCCGAGATGCTGCTTGAGGATGGCCTCGTGCTCGCGGGTGGCGCGATCGAGCGAGCACACGGTGATGCCTTGGGCTTGCAGCACGGGGTGGGTCTGTTCGAGCACCACGCCCGAATCGCGCTGCACGATCAACGCCGCGCGGCCGCCCTCGCCCGCCAGTCGCTCGATGACCTGGGCCGGGAGGTCGTCCACGTTGCGTGCCATCGGAGGCTGCGAGAACGGGTCCAGCGTGGCCAGCGACTGTTCGAGCGTGCCGAAGTCGGTGCGCCGCCAGAGCTCGTCATCACGCCGCGGCAATGCCAGTGTGCCGAGCGTGCCGGCGGCCGCACGGCGCCGCTCCAGCGCCCACGCTCCCTCGCGCGCCTTGGTGGCGCGCGCCACGGCCTGCTCGGCCCATGGCGTGGCGAACGCCAGGGGGGACTTCGTCGCGGTCGTGCTCATCCGACGGAACCTTCCATCTGCAGCTGGATCAGACGGTTCATCTCGACGGCGTACTCCATGGGGAGTTCCTTGACCACCGGCTCGATGAAGCCCGACACGATCATGGCCGCCGCTTCTTCCGCGGGGATGCCACGAGCCGTCAGGTAGAACAACTGCTCGTCGCCGATCTTCGAGACCGTGGCCTCGTGACCGATGGTGACCTTGTCCTCTTCGATCTCCATGTACGGATAAGTGTCGGAGCGCGACTCCTCGTCGAGGATCAGCGCGTCGCAGTTCACCGTGCTGCGGCAGTTCTCCGCGCCCTTCATGACCTTTACGAGCCCGCGGTAGCCCGCGCGCCCGCCGTCCTTGCTGATCGACTTGGAGATGATCTTGCTGCTCGTGTTCGGCGCGCAGTGCACCGCCTTGGCACCGGCGTCCTGATGCTGGCCCTTGCCGGCGAACGCGATGGACAACACTTCGCCATGCGCGCCCGGCTCCATCATGTAGATGGCCGGATACTTCATGGTGAGCTTGCTGCCCAGATTTCCATCCACCCACTCCATGGTCGCGTTCGCGTACGCCACGGCCCGCTTGGTGACCAGGTTGTATACGTTGTTCGACCAGTTCTGGATGGTCGTATAGCGGCAGCGCCCGCCCTTCTTGACGATGATCTCGACCACCGCCGAGTGCAGCGAATCGCTGGAGTACGTGGGCGCCGTGCAGCCCTCGACGTAGTGCACGTAGGCGTCCTCGTCCACGATGATGAGCGTGCGCTCGAACTGGCCCATGTCCTTCGTGTTGATGCGGAAGTAGGCCTGCAGCGGCACGTCCACCCTGACGCCCTTCGGCACGTAGATGAACGACCCGCCCGACCACACCGCGGAGTTCAGCGCCGCGAACTTGTTGTCGCTCGAGGGGATCACCGTGCCGAAGTACTGCTTGAACATTTCGGGGTGCTCCTTCAAGCCGTGGTCGCACGACAGGAAGATCACGCCCTGCTTCTCGAGCGACTCCTTGATCTTGTGGTACACGACCTCGGAGTCGTATTGGGCGCCCACGCCCGAGAGGAACTTCTGCTCGGCTTCGGGAATGCCCAGCTTGTCGAACGTGCGCTTCATGTCGGCGGGCACGTCATCCCACGACTTCGCCTCGTCCGACGTGGGCTTGACGTAATAGTAGATGTCCTGGAAGTCGATACCCGAGACGTCGCCGCCCCACGTCGGCAGCGGCTTCTTCCAGAAGATCTCCAGCGCCTTGAGCCGGTATTCCAGCATCCACTCCGGTTCGCCCTTCATCATCGAGATCTCGCGCACGATGTCGGCATCGAGGCCCTTGCGGGACTTGAACACGTGCTGCTCGGTGTCGTGGAAGCCGTACTTCTCGGTATAGCTGTCACGCGTATCCATCTGGGGTTCGGTGCTCATCGGCTGCTCACGTCCTCGCGGACCCAGTCATAGCCCTTCGCCTCGAGCTGGAGCGCCAGATCGGCGCCGCCGCTCGAGACGATGCGGCCATCCATCATGACGTGGACGCGGTTCGGTTTGATGTAGTTCAAGATGCGGTTGTAGTGGGTGATGACGAGCACGCCCATCGTCGGGCCTGCGAGCGCATTGACGCCGTCGGAGAC
>JANNKI010000168.1:0-13674 GCA_031396225.1 bacterium
ACGTTCTACACCGAGCGCTACCTGGGCGTGCCGCCGGCCGATTCCGCCGCCTACACGCGCAGCTCGGCGCTGCTCAAGGCCGCCTCGCTGTCGCGCCCGCTGCTCGTGGTGCACGGAACCGGGGACGACAACGTGTATTTCCTCCACAGCCTCAAGCTGGCCGCCGCGTTGAACCAGGCGAATCGAAAGTACGAGTTCCTGCCGATGCCCGGCCCAACGCACGTGGTGTCAGCGCCCGAGCAGGTGCGCAATCATCACGCGCGCGCGCTCGAATTCCTCCTCCGCGAGTTGGGTGGCGTCTCGGACGCGGCCCCGCCGCTGCCCTGAGCGCCACGGTGGGCGACATCGTGCGCATCCCGGTCCGCGGGCCCGAAGACGTGTGGACGTTCACGCAGCGAAACGTGCCGCTCTGGGACGTGCTCGAGGCGTTCCCGTCCGACGCGATCGGTTCGCGCGGCCCCGCCGACGAGCCCCGGCCCTACGATGTGAAGCCGGTGCTCCTCGAGACCGATCTCGGCTGGTCGTTCGAGACCGACATCCAATACGGCACGTGGGTGTTCCGGCCGCGTTCGCCGAAACAGCCCGGCATGATGAAGTGGTGCCGCGAGCGCGGGCTCGAGCCGGGAGACGCGATCGTGTTCGAGCGTCTCGCGGAGCGACGCTACGCGCTCCGACTCGAAAGGCCGGAGCGCTGAGCGCGTGTCGCCCCGCCGGCGCTCAAGTCGGCAGGCGGGACAGCACCTCTTCAAGCTCCGGGAACCGGCCCTCCTGTTTCTTCGAGAAGACCAACTGCCCGTCCACGGTCACCTCGAAAACGCCGCCACTGCTGCGCACGAGTGCCGCCTCGACACCGCGTTGCTTCTTGATCTCGGCCGCCAGACTGGAGGCCCGGGGTAGGTAGCCTCACTGCCCGCAGTAACGGATCTCGACCGTCATCGTGTCATCCTCCAGGCGAATGATCGTACCGCGCTTTCGATGCGCACAGGGTACACGAGATGCGTCCTTCGGCGTGGCGTCGTGAAACATGTGATCCCGCGAGTTCATGCCCACAGTTGACCATGCTGCGCGCGGCGGGCACTCTGAGCACCATGGGATTTCGTACACCAGGGATCGGCGAGCGCC
Organism: bacterium; assembly: GCA_031396225.1. GTDB lineage: Bacteria > Eisenbacteria > RBG-16-71-46 > RBG-16-71-46 > RBG-16-71-46 > JAIOPA01. The sequence goes on from JANNKI010000168.1 coordinate 1,123, forward strand.
TGCGCTCCGCGATCGGCGAGGGCCTGCGCGCGCAGGAGCCCCTGCGCCACCACACCACGTTCCGTATCGGTGGCCCCGCCGACTGGTTCGTCGCCGCCCGAACGCAGGACCAGCTCGTGGCCGCGCTCCGCGTGGCGCAGGAACTGGAACTGCCGTGCTTCCTGTTGGGCGGGGGCAGCAACCTGCTCGTCTCGGACGAGGGCTTCCGCGGGCTGGTGGTGAAGAACGCCATCGAGGACCTGGCGTTCGACGGGACCACGGCGCAGGTGGGCTGCGGCGCGGACTTCCTCACGTTCATCCAACGCTGCTGCGAGCAGTCGTTGGCCGGACTGGCGTACGCCGCCGGCATCCCCGGGTCGGTGGGGGGTGCGATCTACGGCAACGCCGGCTGCTACGGACAGGACATCGGCTCCCGGGTCGTGGAGTGCACCGTGTGCACGCTCGAAGGCTCGCTCGTCGAGACGCTGCCCGCCTCGTGGTTCGACTTCGGCTACCGGGACTCCCGGTTGAAGCGCGAGCCGCACGCGTTGCTGTCGTGCGTGCTTCGGCTCGAGCGCGGCGAGGTCGCGGCCATCGCCGCCGAGATCGAGGAGAAGCTCGAGATCCGCCGTGTGAAGCACCCCCAGTGGCGGATCGAGCCCACAGCGGGGTCCTACTTCAAGAACCTGCCGCCGGGATTCCAGGCGCCCGGCTTGCCGCTGTCGCCGGGCACGCGGCGCGTCCCGGCGGGCGTGCTGCTGGACGCGTGCGAGTGCCGCGGGCTGCGCATCGGGGATGCCATGGTGTTCCCCAAGCACGCCAACATCGTTATCAACGCCGGCCATGCCACGGCGCACGACGTGCTCACACTGGCCGAGGTGATGAAGGCGCGCGTGCGTGCACGGTTCGGCGTGGAGCTCGAGGAGGAGGTCATGTTCCTCGGCGCCAAGCCCGACGTGTCGGCCGCCGCCTCCCAGATGGCCTGAGGCCATGAACGCCGATCAGGCGATCGGGCCCGCCCGCGCCGACCGGGCCATCGGCCAGCTGGAAGTGGGTTCTCAACTGGTCCACCACAGTTCCGATTGATTGCTGACCCTCAGAAGCGCATCATCCCGGCATGGGTGAGTTGCTGGGTCGCCGGCTCCTCCAGACTCGTTTCGAGGGACCGCACCACGAAGCGCTGCTGGCCGTGTTGCTTGCGAACGCGACCGTCGAAGCCATGATCGACGAGGCGTTCGAGGGCACCGGGCTCACGCAGCCTCAGTACAACGTGCTCCGCATCCTCAACGGCGTCCATCCGGGAGCGCACGCGCGTGGCGAGATCGCCCGCCGCATGATGCGACGCGCCCCGGACCTGACGCGCATGCTCGACCGGCTGGTGCGCATGGGGCTCGTCGAGCGCGAGAAGGGCGAGCAGGACCATCGCCAGTCGCTCGCGCGGATCACGGGGAAGGGCCGCTCGCTGCTCGACCACTTGCGTCCAAAGGTGCAGCACGTCAACCAACTGCTCGCCGATCGCATGTCATCCGAGGAAGCGCGCCAGCTCGCCGAGCTACTCGAAAAGGTCTACGGCGGCGACTGACGCTGCCGCGCGGCGCGACTAGCCGCCGATGGCGCTCATGCCGCGCTCGGGCTGCACGAAGCCCGGCTGCGAGATCAGGTGCCCGGGCAGCTTGCGCAGCACGGCGGCACGCAGCAGTGCTTCCACGTCGTCGTCGCTGCCGCCCTCGCGCAGCACGCGCCGGAAGTCGTACTCCTGGTGCGCGAACAGGCACGTGCGCACCTGGCCGTCGGCGGTGAGCCGGATGCGGTCGCACGTGCCGCAGAACGGCCGCGTCACCGAGGCGATAACGCCCACCCTTCCGGCCCCGTCGGTGTAGCGGAATGTGCGCGCGGGCGCGCTGGGATCATCGCCCGCTTCGGGCTCGAGCGGGAACGCCCGCGCCAGCTGCTCCAGGATCTCGGTGGCGGACACGAGCCGCGTGCGGTCCCAGCTGTGCTGGAAATCGAGCGGCATCCACTCGATGAACCGCAACTCGTAGCCCTCGTCGCGCGCCCAACTCGCGAGCGCCACCACTTCATCGTCGTTGACGCCGCGCATGAGCACCGCGTTCACCTTGATTGGCGTGAAGCCGGCGCGGCGCGCGGCGTCGAGTCCGGCGAGCACCTCGGCGAACCGGTCGCGGCGCGCCATCTCGCGGAAGCGCTCGGGGCGCAGCGTGTCGAGCGAGACGTTGACGCGCGTGAGCCCGGCGGCGCGAAGCGCGGGCGCCATCTCGGGAAGCTTCAATCCATTCGTGGTGAGCGCAAGGTCGAGCCCGGGGGCCAGGTCGTGCAGCATGCGCACGAGCACGGGCAGGTCGGCGCGCACGGTGGGCTCGCCGCCGGTGAGTCGCACGCTGTGGACGCCGCACTCCAGGCACACGCGCGTGAAGCGGGCGAGCTCCTCGTAGGTGAGCAGGTCCTGCTTGGGCAACCACGGCATGCCCTCGGCGGGCATGCAGTACACGCAGCGCAGGTTGCACCGGTCGGTGATGGACAGGCGCAGGTCGCGAACGGTGCGACCGTGGTTGTCGGTGAGTGGGCTGCGCTGGGTCATGGAGGGACTCGCTGTGCGGTGGTGGCCCGGCATCGGCGGACCGTGGAAGATGACTCTAGGCGGCGGAGGGCCGCACGGCAATGGGGGGCGCGACCCTCCCGGACGATCCGATCGAAGCGCGTCTCGCCCGCGTTTGACGCGCCCTGAACCGCGCCCTACGGTGCCGCGCGTCACGCAACGCCATGCACCCCGACCCTCGGAGCACCTCGTGCCCCTCGGCGACCGCTTGCGAATCTCAATGACCGACATCACCACGCTTGAGGTGGACGCGATCGTGAACGCCGCCAACGTGGCGCTCATGCCGGGAGGCGGGGTGTGTGGCGCCATCCACCGAGCGGCGGGACCGGAGCTCTCCGAAGCGTGCCGCGAAGTGAGTCCGTGCCCCACGGGCGAGTCCCGTCTCACGGGTGGCTTCAAGCTCAAGGCACGCTGGGTCATCCACGCCGTGGGTCCGGTGTGGATGAACGGCACGCAGGATGAGGACCGGCTGCTGGCGTCGTGCTATCGCTCGGCGCTGGCGCTGGCCGAGCGGCACGCGTTCGCGGAAGTGGCGTTCCCGGCCATCAGCACGGGCACGTTCAGCTTCCCGCTGCCTCGCGCCACCACCATCGCGTTGCGCGAGATCGGCGCCGCGCTCGAGAAGTCGGAGAAGGTGCGCACGGTCACGTGCGCCTGCTTCGACGCGGCGGCGCTGCGCGCATACCAGGAGACGCGGCGGCTGTTGGACCTGTGACCGGAGCGTGTTTCCCGCTTGCGGAACGACTGCTCCGAGGCGCACGTTGCTCTCGGCCGGGCTCCCCATTCCGGACAGGTGCGCGCATGATCTCGAGAATCGCCATGTCGTGGCTCGTCGGTTCCCTCTGCCTGTACACGGTCTCGTCTTGCGCCCAGCGCGCGAGTTCGATCGCCCCGCAGAGTCCGACGCCGACTCCGACGCCCGGTTGGACGACGATCGCTCCGTTTCCGGTGCCGGGCGACACCTCGGCGGAAGACGCGCTCCGTCGAAAGATGCTGAACCTGCCCAGGGTCGGCGACTACGTGTACGTGGACGAGTTGCCCGAGGCCACGATCGGGCCGGCTCACGCGGCGCTCCCCCGCGCCTCGTCTGCCTCGAGTTCGAACATCGCAACTGCCGCCCCGACCGTGCACGACACGGACTGCGCGGAATACGACACCGAGGTGATGCCCGACGTGCTCCACCGGGAAGCGCCCGTCCATCCCGACGCAGCGCGCGCCGCCGGAATCCAGGGCACGGTGATGCTGTTCGCGCGCGTGCTCGAGGACAGCACCGTGGGCGAGGTCCGCGTCGTGCGCTCGATCCCGGCGCTCGATAGCGCCGCGGTGGCGTGCGTGAGGCGTTGGCGGTTCAAGCCGGGAGAGCACTGTCGGCACGCCTACCCCACGTGGATCGGCATCCCGATCAAGTTCGCGCTGCCCTGACGCGAGCGATTCCAACCGTCGCCGGCGCACGCCGCCGCCCGCTGCGCGGCCGTCGAGCGTGCGCTATAGTCCGCCGCGCGCCGTCAGAGCGGCGCCGGGCGACGCTCCGCCCGTGCACGCAACTCCGCGAGGATCCGTTCATGCCGTTGTGCGTCTACCTGTGCTACACGCCGGGCTGCAACACCAAGATGGATCGCTGGATGCCGACGGCCGAGGAGGGCGCGGCCGCCCACTTCGAGTGCCCGCGCTGCGGCGTGGTGATGCAGTGCGCGTGGACGGGCTCGCAGATGAAGACGCCCAACCTGAAAGACGCGGCCGAGTTCAAGCCGCGCTGACGCGGCCTCGCGTTCACGCCTTCGGAGGTGCGGGCGGCACCGCCAGCATCATCTGGAGCGCCGCAAGGTGCCGCTCGATGACCTCGCGGTCCAGGGCGTCGGGTCGCACGCGCAGGTAGCCCTCGAACGTGGCGCGCGCCTCGCGATAGCGGTCCATGCGGTAGAGCAGCAGGCCGCGATCGCGCAACTCGGGCGGATCGTCCGGGTGCAATAGCAGCAGGCGCTCCACCGCCGACAGCGCGCCGGGGTCGTCGCCGGCCTTGAGGCACGCGACCTTCAAGTTGAACAACAGCCTCGCGATCATGTCGCGCTTGCCGAGCGAGCGGATCATGCTCGGGTCGTAGGGCACCGTGCCGCCGGTGGTCAGCTCGATCATGCGGCGGCAGTCCTCCTCATGCACCGACGCGCCGTGATCGTAGGGATCGAGCAGCAGGTCGCCCGGCTCGCCCGTGAGGCGCACGAGGAAGTGGCCGGGGAAGCCCACACCCTCGAATGGCACGCCGATCCGCCAGCCGATCTCCATGAACACGATGCTCAGCGTGAGCGGGATGCCCAAGCGCCGTTCCATGACCGAATGGAGCAAGGAATTGGCGGGGCTGTAGTATCCCCGCACGTCGCCCTTGAACCCCAGGTCCTCGTACATGAACGTGCGAAGCCTCGCCAGGCGCTGGAGGTTGTTCCACGCGGGATCGAGCCGGCGGCTGAGTTCGCCCGCCCATGCGTCGAGTCGCGCCATCTCGGCGTCCATGTCGAGGGCGGGGTCGTTCTCGGCGGCCACGAGCAACGCCGTTCGCGCGAGGTCGATGTCGGCGTCGGGTCGCTGCAGCATCTCCCGGAAGTGTTCACGAATCAGGGTGGGGTCGGGCATGGCGAGTTCACCGGTCGTACGTTCGAGGGGCGAGGTGAGTGACGCGGCCGGGCTCCGGCGCTCGCTGCTCGCATGGTACCGCCGGAATCGGCGGCGCATGCCGTGGCGCGAGACGCGCGACCCCTACCGCGTGTGGGTGTCGGAGATCATGCTGCAGCAGACACAGGTCGCCACCGCCACGCCCTACTACGAGCGGTTCGTGGCGCGGTTCCCCGACGTGCAGGCACTGGCGCGCGCTCAGCGGAGCGCCGTGCTGGCGGAGTGGTCGGGACTGGGTTACTACCGCCGGGCGCGGCACCTGCACGAGGCCGCGGGCATCGTGGTGCGTGAACATGAGGGGCGCGTTCCCTCCGACCCCAGCGCGTTCGCGGCGCTGCCCGGAGTGGGCCGCTACACGCTCGGCGCGGTGCTCTCCATAGGTTTCGGTCTGCCGCTGCCCGTCCTTGACGGCAACGTGGCGCGCGTCCTGGCGCGGCTCACGGCCGAACCCCTTTCGGTGAAGCGGCCCGCGGACGCCAGGCGACTGTGGGCCCTGGCCGGATCCCTCATGCCTCGCGCCCGGGGGCCGGCTCGCGCCCGGACGGATCCCGGCCTCTGGAACCAGGCGCTCATGGAACTGGGGGCGCTCGTCTGCACGCCACGCTCGCCGCGTTGCGAGGTGTGCCCCGTGCGCGCGCGGTGCCGGGCGCACGCCCTGGGCGTGCAGGACTCGCTCCCGCCCGCGGCCGAGCGGCGCGCCCCCGTCCGCGTGCGGCGAGCCGTGGTGTGCGTGCGACGGGGCGACCGAATGATGATGGTGCGTCGCGAGGGCACGTTGCTGGCGGGTCTCTGGGAGCCGCCGGGTGTGGAACTCACTCGCGGCGAGGACGCCGCCGCGGCGCTCGCGGGGCTGCTTGCGGACCTGGGCGTGCGTGCGCTGATCGCTTACGACGGCCGGCGCATCCGCCACGCCATCACGCACCGAGACATCACCGTGGAGGTGTGGGAGGGGCGTCTATCCGGCCCCGCACCGCGTGCCACGACGCGCCGCCGTTGGGTGACATCCGGGGCGCGGACGCTCGCGCTCACCGCGCTCGCCGCGCGACTCCTCGGTGCTACAGACGCCGTCGAGCGCAGCAACCGTTGACAGAACGGCGCGCGCGCCGGAGCGCGAGCGCCGTGAAGAAGCGCTTCCCTCAGCCGGCGAGGTTCGCTGTGAGCGAGATGTTCGTGTTGAGGAGTCGGGAGATCGGGCAGCCGGCCTTGGCGGCCGCCGCAACCTCCTGGAACTTCGCGGCGTCGATGCCCGGAACCACGGCCTCGAGCACGAGCGCCGAACTCGTGACGGTGCCCTTGCCGTCCACCGGCTCGATCGTGACCGTGGCGGTCACCGACAGCCGCGTGGGTGTGAAGCCCGCCTTCCCCAGCTCGCCCGAGAGCGCCATGGCGAAGCAGCCGGAGTGCGCCGCCGCGATCAACTCCTCGGGCGTTGTGCCGCCGCCAGCGCCCTCGAACCGCTTGGCGAATGTGTAGGGAGTGTCGGTGAACACGCCGGTGCCGCCGGTGAGCTTGCCCTTGCCGTCCTTCAAGCCGCCTTCCCAGACGGCCGATGCGGTGCTCTTCATGAGGGAGATCTCCTCCTCGAGTGGTTGAGGGTGACTGCGACCGCGAGCAGCGTAGCGGAGCGCCGGTCACCCCCACAACGGCAAGCGGCAGCGACAGCATGATGGCGATCAGCGTGAGGAGGATGCCGAGCTGACTCGCGAGGATGCCGTACAGGAAGATCACCGCCATGGACAGCGACTCGCTCATGCAGCCCACGGTCTGCACGAAGTCGCCCTGTTCGCCGCGGGAGTCGAAGGCTTGGCCCGGCGGGAGTGCCACCTGCGAGAGTGCCACCATCACCTCGACGCCGCTGCGCGGGTCCACCCGTGATGCGGCCACCCGAAGTCCTTGTAACCCGTTAGTGGGGCGAAGATTGTCGGTTGCGCGGTTTGGGACCGACCAAGCCCTGCCCGGCGACGGAGCGGCAAGGGGGTAGCCGGGCGGATCGGGCCACGAACAGGCTTCGCCGCACAACCTTAGTGCCACGGGGGCTCGAGGCAGCGGCGCTTTCATGCGCGCTCTTGATTGTCTCCTCGAGCATGGGCAGAATGCCGCGTCCCGAACTCTCCCGGTCTCAGCGCCAGCCGGGTGGCTTCGTCGCTCGTGCCCCGATCGGGCCGCAGCGGTCCATCCGCCAGGCGCCAGGCAAGGGGCTCACCCTGAACACAGCACGGACGCGCACCTCGACGGCGGCCGCCACCGATGTGGGACGACGGCGGACCGGCAACGAGGACAGCTTCACGCTGTGGAACGCCGAGCCCGGGAATCCGCCGCGCGCCGCCGACACGCTCGTCGTGGTGTGCGACGGTATGGGCGGCTCCAACGCGGGCGAGGTCGCGAGCAAGATGGCGGTGGACGCCGTGGTGCGCGAGTTCGCCGCGGCGGCGCCCGAGGACGCGGGCAAGGCGCTCGCGCACGCGATCGAGGTGGCCAATACCGAGATCTGGGATCTGTCCCGCACGCGCCAGGACCTGAACGGCATGGGCACCACCTGCACCGTGCTCGCCTTGAAGGGCGACCATGTCCTCGTGGCCCACGTGGGGGATTCGCGCGCCTACCTCGTGCGCTCACACCGCGCCACGCAGCTCACCAGCGACCACTCGCTCGTCGCGCAGCTCGTGGCGCGCAACCAGCTCACCCTCGAAGAGGCCAAGCACGACCCGCGCCGCAATGTGGTCACGCGCAGCGTCGGAGTGGGGCCCGATGTCGAAGTGGACGTGGTCCTGGTGGACGAGCCGCTCCGGGCGGGCGACACGCTGGTGCTTTGCTCGGACGGCCTGCACGGGCAGGTCAGCGACGACGAGATCGCAGGGATCGCCATGGGCGAGTCCGTCGAGAGCGCTTGCCATGAACTGATCGAGCTCGCGAACGAACGGGGCGGTCCGGACAATATCACGGTGGCCATGCTGCGCTACGAGCGGGATCCCGAACCGGGCGGCAACCCGCTGGGCCGCTGGTGGCGCGCGCTGTCCGGGCGCCGCGACCGCTGACCATCGGGCTCATGGCTTCACTCCAGCAGTTGCGCATTACCTGACACGGCCCACTCCGGGCCACGGCATGATCAAGCGGTTCGCGCCCACTGGCGCGGCCATCCCCGTACCCTACGTCGAGGAGGAAGTCCGCATGCGTTTCCGTGTCCAGTCCTTCGTGAACCTCGCTTGCGCCTGCGCGTTGCTCGCTGCCGTCCCGGCGTGTGCCGAGGAGCAGGCGACTCCCTCGAGCACGCCCGCGACGACCGAGGCCGTCAAGACCGAGGCCGTCAAGACCGAGACCGCGAAGCCGGTGGAGAAGGTCGCTCCCGCGGCCACTGATGCCGCCATCAAGGCCATCGACGCGCAGATCGCCAAGGCGGCCGTGAACAAGAAGGACGCGGGGTGGCGCACCAAGCTGCCCCTGCCGGCCGTGGTCAAGTTCGACGCCGCCAAGTCGTACTTTGCGCACATGAGCACGAACAAGGGCGAGGTCGTCATCAAGTTCATGCCCGCCGTGGCCCCGCTGCACGTGACCAACTTCATCTACCTCACGCGCCTCGGTTACTACGATGGCCTCCTGTTCCATCGCGTCATCACGAACTTCATGGCCCAGGGCGGCTGCCCGCTCGGCTCAGGCACGGGCGGTCCGGGCTACGGCTTCAACGGTGAGTTCACCCCCACGGCCCGCCACAACAGGCCCGGACTGTTGTCCATGGCCAACGCCGGTCCCGGCACGGACGGCAGCCAGTTCTTCCTCACATTCGTCGCGACGCCGTGGCTGGACGGCAAGCACACGCTGTTCGGCGAAGTCGTGAGCGGCCTGGACGTCCTGAAGGCGCTCGAAGCCAAGGGTTCGCAGAGTGGCGCCACCAGCGAACGGTTGCTGATGACCAAGGTCACCGTCGAGGTGAAGTGACGCGTTCCCGCGTCGTCGTATAGTGCGAGCCCCGGGCGCCGACGCGCCCGGGGCTGAGCCTCACCAGTCCAGGCGCACCTCCGCCAGCCAGCTGCGCGTGGCGGCCGGCATCACGTGCGGCACCAGCGCGCCGTTCCGGTCGTAGTCCATGTAGCCGGTGGTGGCGTAGTACCGGTCGCCCAGGTTGAGTCCGCGCAGCGTGGCCGTGGCGCGCGTGCCCGCCACCCGGCCCGAGGCGGACAGCACCGCGTTCCATACTGTCCGAGGTGCCACGCTATTGGCTTCGTCACCGGTGTTGTCCACGTACACCCGCCCCGCGTGCTGCGCCTCGAGCCGCACGCCGAGGGAGCGCCACGTGGCGCGCACGGCTGCGTTGGCCATGGTGGCGGGAAAGAACCCGAGCGGCTTGCCGTCGTAGACCACCTGATCGGCGGGCAGCGGCCCATAGCTCTCGCGAAACGTCACGAAGTGGTTGTCCGAGAACGTGGCGTTGCCGTCGAACCCCAGCTCGAGTTCGCGGGCGAGACGTCGTGCGGCGCTCGCGGCGAGTTCCACGCCCTGGTGCACCGAACGCGCGGCATTGCCGAGGATGGGATAGCCCAGGTCGGTGTTGAACTGGCCCGCGTACACCAGCTCGTCGCGGAAATCCATGCGGTAGGCGTTCGCCGACAACGACACACCGCTCACCTGCCACGTGCCGCCGAGCTCCAGGTCGTGGACCTGCTCGGGACGGACCAACGGGTCCTCGTAGATCCCGGCCGCCACGTCCACGCGCCGGTAGAGCGGCACCGAGCCCACGCCTTCGGCGTCGTAGAGGTCGCGAAACGCGGGCTCGCGGCTGGAGTAGGCGTACGAGGCGAACATCTGCCCGCGTGTCGTGGGAGCCCACGACAGGGCCACGCGCGGCGAGCCGAAGTCGTAGCGCTGGTCAAACCCGATGCCGTCGTACCGGTCACCGCGCATGGCGTAGCTCGCGTGACGCCAGGCGAGATCGGCGGTGGCGCGCAGTTCGGGTGACAGGTCCCATTCCTCGCGCGCAAACAAACCGGCCGCCATGGTGCGCGGATGGTAGTCATAGTAGCCGGACGGGTTCGGCGTGCCCGTCGGCAGCGGATCGCCGGCGATCACGCTGCCGATGTGCCGTCCGTCGTGAAAGCGCAGTTCGCCGCCCACGGTGAGCGCCCCGCCAGCGTGCGCCCAGCGCGCGCGCGGGAGCCAGCCGTAGTGGCGGTTGATCACCTCGCGCCGCCGCGTCACGTCGAAGCGCACCAGCGTGGCACGGCCTTGGGCGTCGCGCAGCAGCACGCCGTTCGCGTCCTGCGCGTAGTGGTCGCGCGAGTAGAGCGTGGTGTCGGTGGTGGCGATGCCGGGCAGGCGGTAGTCGGCCAGCGCGCGGTTCGTGCGTCGCTCTTCGTAATAGCCGCGGCCGTCGAACCAGAACCAGGTCCCGGTGAGCGCGAGCGCGGGCGTCGGCGCCCAGGCGTGGATGAACTCGTAGTGGGGCTCGAAGAAGTGATCGCGCTCACCGTCGTAGGTGAGCGGGTTGAACCGGCGGTCGCGGTCGGCATCGCCCGTGACGCCGCCGTTCAGGTACTCGGGCGAGAGTGCGAGGTAGGCGAGGTGCGTCTCCTCGGGGCCGCCGTAGAGATTGGCGCGAAACACGTGCCTGCCCACCACGCGCCGCGCCGAGATGGCGTAGGACCAGAGCTTCGACCACGACTGGTCGCGGTAACCGTCGCTCTCCACCCGTGCGTAGCGGCCGTAGAGCTCCCAGCCGTCGCGGATGGGGCCCGAGCCGCCCTCGAACATCATGCGTCGCGTGCCGAAGGATCCACCGCCCGCCAGCACGCTCGCGTGCGGCGCGACGCCGAAAGGCGACGTCTCCACGTTGACGCTGCCGCCCAGGGCCGCGGCGCCGTAGAGCGCCGTAGAGCGCCGAGCCGACACCGCGTTGCACCTGCACTTCGGACGTGGCCGAGAGCAGATCGGGATGGTCGATCCAGTAGACCTCGTGAGATTCGGGGTCGTTCAACGGCACGCCGTTCACGAGCACGCTGATGCGCCGCTGGGGAAAGCCGCGCAGCGTGAGATAGGAATAGCCGATGCCGTTGCCCGCATCGGACCACGCGTAGGCGCCGGGCAGGGTGGCGAGCGCCATGGGCGTGTCCTGCCCCCAGTTCAGGTCGCGTAATTGCGCGCGCCCCAGGCGCGACACCGCGACCACGGGCCGGTCGCCCACACGCGACGTGCTCACCTCGACCACCGGCATGGGGACCACGCGGCCGAGCGTGTCGGGCGAAGCGGCCTCGGCCTGGGCGCGAGCCGAGGGTACGAAAGCGAGAAACGCGAGCGTCATGCAGAAACAGCCGCGGCGGGGGACGTTCACGACAGGGACTCCTCTCGGAGAAAACGGGTGGCCGCCCAGGCGAGCAGCGAGGCGGTGAGGCCCGCATAGATCGGTTCGAGGCCGAACGGATAGGCACCGCGCGAGGCGGCGGACGACTTCCACAGCACCCAGAACAGCGAGACGGCGCCGGGCACGAGCATCAGCAATAGCGCGCCCTGCGGCCCCGGGCGGCCGCGGCGCGAGAGCGCGAGCAGCACCGGGAGCAGCAGCACCGGCGTGACCACCGAGCCCAGGTCATGCCAGAGCGACACGACGCTTGGTCGGGCGAGTGCCAACGCGGTGGCGAACGCTGTGGCGAGCCACAGCCCGTAGCGCGACCAGACCGGTATGCGATCCGTGGAGCCACCACGCACGCGCCAGATGAGGTCGCGGCCCACAGTCGTGGCGGCGATGAACGCGTACGAGTCGATCGTGCTCATGACCGTTGCGATCATGCCCAGGTAGAAGAGCCCGAGTGCTACCGGCGGCAGCGTGAGGTTGGCAAGCCGCGGGAACGCGTACACCGGGTCGGCCAGGTCGGGCAGCAGCGCACGCGCGTAAAGCCCGCACGCGGTGGTCATGAAGTCGAACCCCATCCAGAACACGATGGACCACAGCACGCCGTTGCGCGCCACGCGGGGCTCGCGCGCCGCGTAGGCGCGTTGCCAGAACGCAGGGTCCACCATGGTGCCGAGCGCGATGACGTACCACACGATCACCTCCGCCGCGCCATTGCCGCCATGCCAGACCCAGTGCGACGGCGGCACGCGGGTGCTCAGGAACGCCATGCCGCCATGCTGCAGCACGAGCGAGCCCAACAGGATCGCGAAGCCCAGGTACATGAGCAGGAACTGCAACTGGTCGGTGAGGATCACCGCGCGCAGGCCGCCGCGGTCCACGTAGAACACGCTCAGCACGGCCGCGGCCACCTCCCACGGAGCGGCAGGGCCGCCGAACATGGCGGCGAACAGCG
>JANNKI010000169.1:0-12834 GCA_031396225.1 bacterium
GTCCGGGGCGACAGCCTCCCGGCAATCGTGAGGCGCGAAACGCTCCCTCACGCCACGCTCGCAAGGAGAGCCTCGATGCACCGCTCGCTGCCCTTCGTGTTGCTGGCCTGCCTCGTGATCGGGGTGCTCGCCAGTTGCTCGTCCGCTCCACCGGCGAGTGAGGACGGTGCCATCATGGACCTCGACGCCGATTCTGCGATCGTCCGCGGCAGCGCCGCGGAAGCTCGCACCGCCGCGGACGGCAGGTCGTATCAGTACCGGGCCGTCTGCCTCGAGGCGAGCGAGCACGACGGCAACCCGCAGGTGATGAGCAAGTGGATGGATGATCCCCAGGTGGCGCGAGAACTGGGCGACTACCACGGGAACTTCAAGGAGAAGGGACACCACTGGGTCATCGAGCGACGCGTCAGGCGCTGAAGTCCCGAGTGCCGCACGCGATCGCCATCGACTCATTCACGGTCTGTGCGCCGTCAAGGGCGTGACCCAGGAGGGAAACCGGGACATGCGAACGAACTTCCGATCCTCGTCGAGGGCCCTGCTCGGCGTGGCGTTGCTCCTGGTGGTCGGCGCGGGCCCGTCGGGCAGCGCGTCCAGAGCGAAATGGGCCTCGAACTTCCCCACCGATCCCGCCCAGCTCTCGTCCGTGGGCCGCAATCCCTACTTCATCCTCGAGCCGGGACACTATCGCGTGCTTCGGGGCGGCCCGGAGGAGGTCGTCATGACGGTCCTCGACGAGACCAAGCTGGTCCAAGGCGTGGAGACCCGCGTGATCGAGGAGCGCGAGACGTCCGGCGGACAGCTGACCGAGATCTCCCGCAATTACTTCGCGATCCACAAGACCACCCATGACGTGCTGTATTTCGGCGAGGACGTGGACATCTACAAGAACGGCAAGGTCGTGAGTCATGACGGCACCTGGCTGGCGGGCCAGCGGAAGGCGCGAGCCGGGCTGATCATGCCCGGCAAGGTCCGGACCGGGTTCCGTCACTACCAGGAGCAGGCTCCGGGTGTCGCGCTGGATCGCGCCGAGATCGTGAGCACGAGCGCCATCGTGCGGACGCCGGCCGGGACCTTCCGGAAGTGCCTACGGACAGCGGAGACGAGCCCCATGATCCGGGGCGTGCGGGAGTACAAGTATTTCGCCCCCGGGATCGGCCTGGTCAAGTACGAGTCCCTCGAGTTGGTGAGGCATGGCTTCCGGGACGTTTCGCGCCCGGTGAAGGGAAAGAGGTGAATCCGTGGGAATCCCGGTGACCGAGTTCGAGCGGCAAGCCGTCGGAAGCAGGGCCAGGAAGAGCGCATTGTCGTTGCGCCCGCTGCTGGCCCTGACGCTCCTCCTCGGCGTGGCCGAGGGCTGCGCCAAAAAGGAGAAAGCCGCGAGCGAGCGCCACCGGAGGCGAAGCCGCCGCGGCCGCCGGATGGTGGGGCGCGGACTCGACGCAGCTCGCACTCGATCCCGGCGCGTTCAGCCGATCCACCGAGATCACCAATACCTGGCTGCCGCTGAAACCGGGATTGCGCATGACTTACGAGGGAACATCCGTCAATGACGAAGGCGAGGTCATCGAGCGGAAGATGCAGATCAACGTGACCGACCTCACCAAGATGATCGGAGGCGTACGTTCGATCGTGTCGTGGGACCTGGACTGGTCCGAGGGCCAGGTGGTGGAGGCCGAGCTGGCGTGCTTCGCCCAGGACGACAGCGGCAACGTGTGGCTCATGGGCGAGTACCCCGAGGAGTACGACGACGGGAATGGCGTGGTCACGGCGAATCCCGCTTGGTTCCACGGCCTCGAGGGGTCCGTGGCGGGGATACTCTTTCCCGGCCGGCCCGAGGTCGGGAGCCCGAGCTTCTCGCAGGGCTGGGCGCCCGCGGTGGGCTATTCGGACCGTGGCCGGGTGGACTCCCTCGGCGTGCGCAACTGCGTCCCCGTGGACTGCTACGAGGACGTCCTGGTGCTCGCGGAAAGCAGCGGCGACGAGGCGGGCATGGAGCAGCTCAAGTACTTCGCCCGCGGCGTGGGCAACATCCGCGTCCACTGGCGCGGGACGAACGACAAGGAACACCATGCCTTCACGCTGACCAAGATCGAGATGCTCGACGCCAAGGGCCTGGCCGAGATCCGGGCCAGCGCGCTGGCGCTCAACAAGCGGGGCATCGCGGGCAACAAGATGTACGCCCAGACCTCTCCCGTGAAAGGGCCCGGAGCGGGGAGCCGCTGACGGACTGGCCGAGCTGCCGCTGAACTTGGGATTGGGGTCAGCTACAGGCAGTTTGTAGCAGCACAACTACATTTGTGTGGCATTTTCGCCCATTTGGCGTGGTGGGCTCCCCTGGACCAAGCCCCAGCCAGGGCATCTATCCACCTGTCCGGCAGAACGTTGTCCAGTATGGCAAAACCATGACGTCTCCGCGGCACAGTTGTCGCAGGCTAGGAACTGCGTGGCGCCTCCCTAGAGGCGTCCCGAATGGGCACGGGTTCCCCAAGGCGGGGCCCGATCGGGTTTGTGAGCGTCCGGAGTCCAGGACTCTCATCGCCCTCCACCAGCCCGCGGAAGGGATACCGACTGTGAACGAGTTCCTTATCCTGCTCGAGACCGCAGCCAGCGCCGGTTGGATCTATCTCCTGGCGCTCGCCGCGGCTGCCGTGACGCTGTTGATCGTCGACCGTCGTCCATCGAAGGCCGCGGCTCAGGAACAGCAGCCCGCGCGCGAGCGTATCGCCGCGTAACATTCCCCCTCGCTTTGTCTAGGGGTGCCGGCCCCGTCTCGCAGAGAGCATCTTCCTCCGCGAGGCGGGGTTTCTGGCGTCTGGCGTGCAATTCCCGCCAGCGGCGCATGCCGTTTTCCTGACGGAGAGCGGGCGACCGCCAACATGAGAATGGGGCCTTGAGAATTGGCATGACTTTCACATGCAGGACGGTCTAGCATTATGGCAGTCAGTAACCCCACTCTCTCTGATTGACCGCGGTCGATCCCCCCCCATGCGCTCCTCTGCCTACCCGAGGCGCGTGGTCACTCGGCCTGCGGGGACCGTTCCCAGGCTGACCGCGAGGTTGCTTCCCTGACCGGGATGCGACCCGTTCTCCTCTGGGCTCGCCCTTCGGCGCGAGTGTGGCTACCCGACTCCGTCTGTTGAGTCGCTCTTGGTTCGAGAGCTTGGGTTCAGGCCGTTAGCCCGCTTGGAGGTCCGTCGCCATGATCGGTTCTGTCGTCTCGTCGAGCCTGCGGTTGCGCGCCCTGGTGGTCGTCGTCGCGGTGATCGTGATGGCGTTCGGGGTCGTGTCGCTCAGGAAGATGCCCGTGGATGTGTACCCCGAGATCATGCCGATCACGGTCAGCGTGCACACCGAAGCGCTCGGTCTGTCGGCTGCCGAGGTGGAGCAGCTGATCACGGTGCCCATCGAAGCCGATCTCCTGACCGGGACTCCCTGGGTGGAGGTCATGCGCTCCGAGTCGGTGCCGGGGCTGTCCTCCATCGAGATGGAGTTCAAGCCGGGTACGAACCCGATGCACGCCCGCCAGGTGGTCCAGGAGCGCCTCACGCAGGCGCATGCCCTGCCGAACGTGTCCGAGCCGCCTCGCATGCTGCAGCCGATGTCCTCGACCAATCGCGTCATGCTCGTGGGACTCTCCTCCAAAACGCAGTCACTGATCGAGATGTCCGTCCTCGCCCGATGGACCGTCCGGCCCCGCCTGCTCGGGATCCCCGGGGTGGCGAACGTGGCGGTGTGGGGCCAGCGCGAGCGCCAGCTCCAGGTTCGGGTCGACCCGAGGCGCCTTCGCGACGCCAAGGTCTCGCTCATCCAGATCGTGAAGACCGCTGGCAACTCGCTGTGGTACTCCCCACTCAGCTTCCTCGAGGCCTCGGTCGCGGGCACGGGCGGCTTCATCGAGACTCCCAATCAGCGCATCGGCGTCCGCCACGTGCTGCCGATCACGCGTGCCTCCGATCTCGCCAAGGTCTCGGTCGAGGGGACGTCCCTGCGGCTCGACCAGGTGGCCAATGTGGTCGAGGACCATCAGCCGCTGATCGGTGATGGATTGAACGGAACCGGCGCCGGCCTCCTGATCGTCGTGGAGAAGCTCCCGAACGCGAACACCTTGAAGGTCACCGATGACGTCCTCGCCGCGCTCGAATCCTTGAAGCCGGGACTGGGCGGCGTCGAATTCGACGCCAACGTCTACCACCCCGCGAGCTACGTCCGCAGTGCGATGCGTAGCCTGTCGGGCGCGCTCCTGCTCGCCCTGCTGCTGGTCGCGGTGTCGTTCCTGGCGCTCACGTGGAGTTGGCGCGCGGCCCTCGTCGGGCTGATCGCGATCCCGATGTCGCTGATGGCCGCCGCCCTGGTGTTGTTCTATACCGGGACGACGCTCAACGTCATGATGGTCGCTGGCCTCGTCATCGCGCTCGGTATCGTGATCGACGACGGGATCGTCTTCACCCACGGCGTGCTCAGGCGACTCCGAGACGGTAGCGTCTCCTCGACCATGCACGCGATCCTCGAGACCTCCGCCGCGTCACGGCGCTCGCTTGTTTTCGCGACCATGATCGTGCTCCTGTGCGCGGTGCCTTTGCTGTTCCTGAAGGGCGCGCCGGGGGCGTTCGTGCAGCCCATGGTCATCGCCTACGGACTCGCGGTGCTCACCTCGATGCTCGTCGCCGCCACCGTCACGCCAGCGCTGTGCATGATGCTTCTCGGGCGGACACAGCTGGCGCGACGGGAGTCGCCGTTCACCGGCTGGCTGGCCTCGAGGAGCAAGGGCATGTCGCCGGCCGTGGCGCGTATCGCGATCGCTGTCGCGGTGCTGGCCACCGTGGCCGGCTTCGTGGTGCTGCCGCGGCTTCACGTTCCTACAGCACCCAGGTTCAAGGAACACGACCTCCTCGTGCACTGGGACGCCCAGCCCGGCACTTCCCATGCCGAGATGAGCCGCGTGATGGAGCGGGCCTCGGCCGAGCTGCGGGCCATCCCGGGAGTCCGCAATGTCGGGGCGCACGTGGGTCGCGCGATCCACGCCGACAAGGTGGTCGGGATGCACTCCGGCGAGTTGTGGGTGAATGTCGATCCCAAGGCCGACTATGCCGCGACGATCGCCAAAGTGGAGGCCATCGTCCAGGGTTACCCGGGCATCGATGCCGACGTGATGACGTACCTGAGCGCGCGGTTCGGGGAAGTCCTCTCCAAGGTGGACGAGCCCATCGTGGTGCGACTCTTCGGCCAGCGGCTGGACGTGCTCCAGAGCGAGGCCGAGAAAGTCAGCCAGTCCCTCGCGGGCATCCAGGGCCTCGTCAATCCCCGCATCCATCTCGAATCCACCGAGCCGGTCGTGGAGATCGAGGTCAACCTGGAGGCGGCCAGGGAGCACGGCGTCAAGCCGGGAGACGTGCGCCGCTCCGCGGCCGCCCTGCTTGCGGGCATCGAGGTCGGAAACCTGTTCGAGGAACAGAAACTGTTCGAGGTCGTCGTCTGGGGAGAGCCGGGAGTCCGGCACAGCGTCGAGGCCATCAAGAACCTGTTGGTGGATACGCCGCGCGGCGGGCACGCGCGCCTCGGCGACGTCGCCGAGGTTCGGATCGCCGCCGCGCCGAACCTGATCCAGCGCCAGAACGTCGCCCGATACCTGGATGTCGTCGCCGATGTGAGCGGCCGTTCGGTCACGGCGGTCGCGGCTGACGTCAACACCCGCCTGCGCGGCACCGCGTTCCCGCTCGAGTACCACGCGGAGCTGCTGGGCGGTTTCGCCAACGAGGAGGCGGCTCGCGCCCGAGTGCGCACGATGGTGATCGCGGCCGCCTTGGGAGTCGGCTTCCTGCTCCACGCAGCGCTCGGCAGTTGGGTCCTGGCGCTGGCGATCCTGGTCACGCTGCCCATCGCGCTGGCGGGCAGCGTTCTCGGCGCGGCCGCCAGCGGCAGTGCGATCTCGTTCGCTTCGCTGGCGGGATTCTTGACCGTACTCGGCGTCACCGTGCGGCAGGGCATCCTGCTCCTTCAGCGCTACCAGGACTTGCGTCAACACGAAGGGCTCGAGTTCGGAGCCGGGCTGTTCGCCCGTGGTGTCCGTGATCAGGCGCCCTCGGTGGTGATGACGGCGTTGATCTCGACCGCCGCTCTGCTGCCGTTCGCATTGATGGGCTCGCAGCCCGGCCTGGAGATCCTGGGCCCCATGGCCCTGGTGATCCTCGGCGGAATGTTCACCGCCATGATCTACACCCTGTGCGTGATCCCGGCGCTCTACGCGACGTTCGGCGCCAGGGCCATGGCGGAGACCAGCGAAGACGACGGCATGGACGTGGAATCGGCACCCGAACCCCAGCGAGTCTGACGGAGGTGATGTACATGAAGCTCTCGAGAATCACGATTCTGGCACTGATCGGAGCGGTCCTGACCGTGTCCGGCTGCAAGCAGGACAGCGTGGCGGAGAAGTACCACCCCGCCAGGCTGGACTCGACCGAAGTGAAGGGCATCATGCGCGTCACGCTGGACGCACGTGCGGCGGAGCGCATCGGCCTCGCCACGGGTGAAGTGCGCGAGGAGAGGGTGACGGTGAAGGGCGCCTCGGTGACGCGGAGCGTCATCCCCTACGGCGCGCTCATGTACGACACCAAGGGCGACACCTGGACCTTCACCAACCCCTCGCCGCTCGTCTACGTCCGCCAGCAGGTCACCGTGGAGGACATCGACGGGGATCGCGTGATCCTGTCGGCGGGTCCAACCGCTGGAACCGTCGTCGTCACCGTCGGAGCCCCCATGTTGATGGGCGCCGAACACAAGTACGGCCACTAAGACTTCTCCAGGAGGTCCTCGACCATGTTTCGCTGGATCATCAGGTCAAGTCTGAGATACCGCTTCATCGTGCTGGCGGCGGCGGTCGCATTGATGTTCGCGGGCGCTGACCAGATGCGCGACATGCGTGTGGACGTATTCCCCGAGTTCGCCCCCCCGATCGTCGAGATCCAGACCCCGTGCCTTGGGCTGTCACCCACCGAAGTCGAGGCCCTGGTGACGATCCCCATGGAGCAGGCCCTGTCGGGCCTGCCCGACATCGACATCCTGCGCTCCAAGTCGGTCACCGACCTGTCGTCGGTGAAGATGATCTTCAAGCGGGATGCCGATCCCATGGTGGCCCGCCAGCACGTACAGGAAGGCCTCGCCCAGGTGATCGGCGTGATCCCGAAGGACGTGGGCCCGCCGGTCATGCTGCAGCCGCTTTCGGCCACCGCCCGGTTCATGAAGATCGGTCTGTCGTCGAAGAAGATCTCTGTGGTCAGGCAGTCGATGATGGCCTACTGGACCATCCGGCCTCGCCTGCTGGCGGTGCCGGGTGTGGCGAACGTTGCGATCTGGGGCGAGCGCATCGATATGCCCCAGGTGCAGGTGGAACCCGCGCGACTCCGGGAGAACGGCGTCACCGTCCAGGACGTGATGGAAGCCACTTCCGACGCATTGGAAGCCGGACTCATGTCGCACTCCGATGGCGCGTGGATCGGGACCGGCGGATTCATCAACACGCCCAACCAGCGTCTCGGCATCCGCAACGTCTTGTCCATCGTGGACCCCGTCAGTCTTGGCGAGGTCGCGCTTGAGGGCAAGAACGGCAAGACCGTGCGACTGAAGGACGTGGCGCAGCTCGTCAACGGGCATCAACCGCTGGTCGGTGACGCGGTCATCAACGGTGGGCCGGGCCTGCTGCTCATCATCGAGAAGTTCCCCTGGGCGAACACGCTGCAGGTCACCAAGGGCGTGGATGATGCGCTGGCCGCCCTCAAGCCAGGCCTCCCAGATCTGGAAATCGACGCGACCATCTTCCGTCCCGCGTCGTTCGTGGAACTGTCCATCAAGCACCTGAGCCGGTCGCTGCTGCTGGGCTGCCTGCTCGTGATGGTCGTGCTGGCGCTGTTCCTTTACGAGTGGCGCGTCGCCATCATCACGTGCGTGGCGATCCCACTCTCGTTGATGGCCGGCATGATGGTGCTGTACGCCCGTGGCACCACGATCAACACCATGATCCTGGCCGGGTTCGTCATCGCCCTCGGCTCGCTCGTGGACGACGCCATTGTGGACATCGAGAATGTGGTCCGACGATTGCGACAGCATCGCAAGAGTGGGAGCACCAAGTCCACGGCGCGCGTGATCCTCGAGGCGTCGCTCGAAGTGCGCCACGCCATCGTGCACGCGACCCTGATCGAGGTGCTCGCGCTGATGCCGGTGTTCTTCCTGGGCGGTCTGTCCGGCGCGTTCTTCAAGCCGCTCGCCGTCTCCTACTCGCTCTCGCTGCTTGCGTCCATGGTCGTGGCCCTGACCGTGACGCCGGCATTGGCGCTGATGCTGCTCTCCAAGTCGAAGCTCGATCACGAGTCCCCGTTCGTGAAGTGGCTGCAGGCCGCCTACACGCGGATCCTCTCGTCGATCGTCCACCGGCCGGCGGCGGCATACGTCACGATCGCCGTGATCGCGTTGGCCGGGGTGGTCGTTGCGCCAAGGCTCGGCCAGTCGCTGCTGCCGGAGTTCAAGGAGCGCGACTTCCTCATGCACTGGCTCACCGAGCCGGGGACGTCCGTGACGGAAGAGGTCCGGATCACCGCCGCGGCCTACGATGAGCTGAGTAAGATCCCCGGCGTGCGGAACTTCGGCTCGCACATCGGTCAGGCGCTCATCATGGACGAGGTCTACGGCGTCTACTTCGGCGAGAACTGGATCAGCATCGACCCGAAGGTGGACTACGACAAGACTCTCGCCGCCGTGCAAACGGCTGTCGACGGCTACCCGGGGCTCGTCCGGGACGTGCAGACCTACCTGAAAGAACGCATTCGCGAAGTGCTGACCGGCTCGCCCACGGCGATCACGGTGCGCATCTTCGGTGACGACCTGCCGACGCTGCGCGCCAAGGCCGACGAGGTGAAACACGCTGTCGAGCACATCCCTGGCCTGGTGGACCTCAAGGTCGAGTCCTTGAAGGAGATCTCGCAGATCGACGTCAAGGTGGACCTCGCCCTGGCCGAGCGTTACGGCGTCAAGCCCGGCGACGTGCGGCGCACCGCGGCCGCGTTGGTGAGCGGCACCGAGGTGGGCGATATCTTCCGCGACGGCAAGGCCTACGACGTGAACGTGTGGAGCACGCCGGAGAACCGCAACAGCATCAACGACATCAGCGAGTTGATGATCGACACGCCGAACCACGGTCAGGTGCGGCTGGCGGATCTCGCCGAGGTCAAGCTCGTCGCCACGCCGAACGCCGTCGAGCGCTGGCAGATGAAGCGCAAGATCGACGTGCGGGCCAACGTGCGCGGCCGGGATCTTGGATCGGTCGTCGCGGACTTCGAGACCGAACTGGCCAAGGTCAAGTTCCCCGAGGGCTACCATCCCGAGATGCTCGGCGAGTACGCCGAGCGCGAGGATGCCCAGCGGCGCATGCGCTACACGATCATCCTGTCCATGATCGGCATCCTCCTCATCCTACAAACGGCGTTCATGGACTGGCGCCTGGCGATCGTGGGCTTCGTGACGCTGCCCGCGGCACTGGTCGGTGGCATCCTGGCGGCGTACATGGGCGACGGCATCATCTCGCTCGGGTCCATCGTCGGCTTCCTCACCGTGCTGGGGATCGTCGCCAGGAACGGCATCATGCTGCTCTGCCACTATCAGCACCTCGAGCGGGTGGAGGGCGAACCCTTCGGAATGAACCTGGTGATCCGTGGGGCGCGCGAGCGCATCTCCCCCATCCTCATGACGGCCGCTGCCACGGGCCTGGCGTTGGTTCCGCTGCTGGTCGCCGGACCTATCCCCGGTCACGAGATCGAGCACCCGATGGCGGTCGTGATTTTGGGCGGGCTCATCACGTCCACGCTGCTCAACCTGTTCGTGATGCCGGTGCTCTACCTGCGCTTTGCCCGTCCCAGCGGGCCCGCGGCGCCGGGTGCCACGGCGTGATCGCCTGGCAGATCGTTCGAGACGAGACTCACTGACGAACACGTGAGGTCCGCAGGCGGGTGGAGCAGACCGCTCCGCCCGCCTGGCGCGGACCTCGAGCGTTTCCTCCGCAACCGCGGGAAGGGAGTCTTTCGGTGAACTCGGAACGCCGTGGATCACATGCGATCGCAGTGACCCGTGGGCTGGTGGCTGGCCTCGCGCTGTCCCTGCTGCCGGCGACGGCATTTGGCGGAGTCAAGGTGTTCGACTCCCCCGAGCACACGCTGGAGCTGGGGATGCGCCTGCAGCAGCGCATGGAGTACGAGATGGTGCCGGTCCCCGGCGGCAACAGCGAAGCCCGGCGGGACTTCATGGTTCGCCGCGCCCGGCTCAAGGCCAACGGCAAGATGCAGGGCGTTGCCTACGGGTTCGAATGGAAGATCGACGGCACCGACCAGTTCGGCGCCAGCCCCGTCGCCGGGGTCGAGAACGCCTGGGTGCAGTACCCGCTGGGCGGCGGTGTCGAGGTGCGGGCCGGGCTCTACGACCAGCCATTCTCGCGGGACCGGCTCACGTCCGACTCCCGGCAGCTCGCCGTGGACCGCGGCGAAGTCTCCAACGTCCCCGACGCGCTCGGGCTCGCCGACAATGTCGTCGGCTTCCATCTGCTGGGCAAGTCCAAGGACGGTCGCGTGCAGTACGCGGCGGGTCTGTTCGACAATCGCTTCATCGTCGCCAACCGGCAGGATGTCCCGATGGTCGTCGGGCGCCTGGACCTGAACTTCGGCTCGACCAAGGACGTCTTTCAGGACGCTCACTTCGGGACCGACAGGTGGTACAGCCTGGGCGTGAACGGCAGCTACCAGGGTTCCCTCGAGAACGCGGCCACCGCACTGGACGACAGCACGCACTCGGCCGCGGGCGTGGATGGCATGATCGACGTGCCGTTTGGGACCTCGCGTCTGCTGCTGAAGGGCGAACTGAACGCGATCCGGGTCGAGCGGACCGGCGGAGCCGGCGAGTACAACTCGACGGTCAAGATGCTCGGCATGGGCCTGCTCTGCTGCAGGGACCGCCTGCAGCCATTCATCCGTTTCGACCAGGTGCGCGCCGATGCCGGGGCGCCGCGTGGCGGCCGGCGGGACATCACCTACGTGGGTGCCAGCTACTACCAGCGGCAGCACAGCCTCAGGTTCCAGGCGGACCTGCGGCTGCAGGCCGGCACCGAGGACCCGGTGGACGGCATGAGGCTCCAGGCGCAGATCGACTTCTAAATGGCTTTCAGTGATTCTGCATCAGCCCGGAATAACCGAACCGGCAGACCCTCGTTTATAGCCGCCGGGACGTGGCTGTCGGCAGCGGCTGGTGCTCGAACCGCCGCTCGCGGCGTGTCGGGACAACGACTTGCGGCTAATTCAGAATCACTGAAAGCCATTTAGACCAGCGATTCGTGAACTACCTGGCACAGAACCCGGGCGCGCTCGACTCAATGAACTGGAGAAAGTTCGAGGGACTTACTGGAGAGTTCTTCGCCAGAGCCGGCCATCACGTGGAGTTGGGACCCGGGCGGAACGACGGGAGCATTGACGCTCGAGTCTGGCCTTCTCAAGACTCAACCGGTGGGCCGCCTGCGATCATCGTTCAATGTAAGCGGGAGAAGCGCTCGGTGGGGAAAGTTGTCGTCAAAGCCCTTTGGGCCGACATGGTTAGTGAGCACGCGACGTCGGGTCTCATCGTAACGACGAACTCTCTGTCGAGTGGAGCTCGAGACGTGTGCGTCGCACGGGCGTATTCGATTGCGGCCGCAGAGAGGCCAGCACTTCTCGGGTGGTTGCATGCAATGCGGAGTCCGTCTCACGGCGTATTCCTAGGTGCGTAGCGATGGCGTGGTGCCCACGTCGAGATGCGGGACGGCAGGCCTGCGACCCCATGCGGGCACCGTGGAGATTTCCACGGTGCCGCCTTCGGCTTGTCCCCGAATCTGTCCCCGGAGACGGTCGGTCGCTACGGTGCTGTGGGCCTGTCACCAACGGTTGGTCATTCTTCGCCCGGGCGTGCATGGCGGCGGCCTGATCCGTCGACCTGTCGCCAGGAAGGACCCGATGACTGAAGCGCCCCGTTCTGTGCTCATCGGCGTTTGCGCCCTCGTTTCGGGCTTTGCCACTGGGGGGCCTGCCTACGCCCAGGGCATCGATCCGCGCGCCGAGATTGCGGTCTGCACGACCCCACATCTTTCCTCCTCCACACATGTCACGGGGGATGGGCTTGGTGGGGTCCTTGTCACTTGGGTAGACTTTCGAAGCGACACACTCGGCGACGTCTATGTGCAGCGAATCAGCTCCGAGGGTGTGGTCGAGTGGCAGACGAATGGCGTTGCAGTCTGTTCGACCCCGGGCGCTCAGACGCGTCCGACTGCCATCGCGGATGGCTCAGGAGGCGTCTACGTAGCCTGGCAAGATGATCGGGGAATCAGTCCGCGAGCATACCTTCAAAGAGTCGACCACTCCGGGCTGCCGGTCTTCGCCAATGAGGGATCAAGAGTTTGCACGGCGGCAGGCCAAGAATTCTCCCCCGCGATCACGAGGGACGGCGCCGGAGGCGTGTTCGTGGCATGGCTCGACTATCGGGGCGGGCTTTTGGGACACTACGCGCAACGGATCGGCCAAGACGGGACACTCCTCTGGTCCGGGGATGGTGTAGTTATTGATACCAGCTTAGGCGCGTTAGCCGGTTTTCCGCCGAGACTGCTTGCCGCCGAGCAGGGACGGGTCATCGCCTTGACCCAAAAGGTAGGCCGTCGATTCCTGGCCCGCAAGCTCGGGGAGCAGGGGCAGCCTCTTTGGTCCGCCGACGGGGTATCACCATGTACGAGCTGTGTACCGACCAATGTCCGCGCGGTCTCCGATGGCGCTGGCGGCGCAG
>JANNKI010000183.1:0-13512 GCA_031396225.1 bacterium
CCTTGCGGCGCGAACGCGGAGAACGTCGAGGCATGGTGGCGGGAGCGTAGCGGAGGGCCCCGGTGCTCGCCAGCACCGGGGCCCTCGGGAGACGTGATTCTTTTCGTGGGGCGGGGCCCTAGAACCCCCACGCCAGGCCGAAGCGCATGCCCGCGCCGTCGCCGCTCACGGTCTCGTGCACGGTGAAGCCGGTCAGCTCGTCTGTGGCATCGCGTCCCAACTCGGCGCCGTTCACGAACACCTCGCCCGTGAGCCGCGTGCGGCCGCCCATCGGCAGGCCCGCGCCGCCCCAGAGCTGCCAACCCCAGCCGCTGAACGTGCCTTCGAACGACTGCCCCGTTGTGAAGTCGTCGCCCGAGAGCAGCAGCACCTGGTAGCCGGCCGCGGCGCCGAAGTAGGGGATGATGCCCATGTCATCGGGGCCGGAGAACTGGATGAAGCCCATGATCGGGAACATATTCACCGAGGCCCGCGCGATCTGCTGCTTGACCTCGATGGGCACGCCGCCGGGGCCCACGGTGGTCGAGGATACGCTGGAGACATTCTCGGTCTTGTGGATCCAGTCCACGCCGAGGCCCAATTGAACGTGCTGGTCCAGCATGGGACCGCCGCGCACACCGATAACGAAACGCGCGTCCTGCTCGCCGTCGGGATCGAAGAACCCCGCGTGGATCTGGCTGACGCCGGACGACTCCGGCTGGCGGCGACCATAGGTGCCGCGCGAGCGCGGACGGTAGCGCACGCCCGCCAACTCCACTCGCGCGGGCGCCGGGACGTAAGCGAGCGCGAGCGTGATCGGCGTGGCAGGACTCGCAAGGGCGAGCGCAGAAGGCTCGAATCGCGCCTGCGAGGAGGTCTCCGCCCCCGGCGCCGCACCGGCGGCCGAGGACATCAGGATCAGCGCCGCACTGGCGGCGAAAGTGAGTCGCAAACGGACGTGCATGGTCGTTCTCCCAGTCGGCTCCCAGTCCGCGACCGGGGAGGTCGGGCGGGCGGCCGCGTTAATTCCCTCCTTAGGCCTTGGCACGCTCCGTGCCGGAAAGCCCGGATGCGCGCCAAGTGCGGCGGGGACCGGGCGTAACGCTGGTCCAGCGGCTTGTCGCCGGCGACGCCGGCCCGGTCGCGCGTTGCCATTCCGACGCGCACTGTTGCGGGCGTGCCGCACCTCCGGATAGCGTCCGCGGCCGCCCCTCGCCCTCGTCAAAGGACCGCCCCGTGACCGCCGCCTCCCTGCTCGCCCCGATCGCCCCTGCATCCGCGTGGTCACTGTTGCTGGTGCTTGCGACCGCCGCTCCCGCGCGCGCCGCCGGTCCCGTCGTTGCGGTGGAGGACACCCTGCGGACGGACGTCGCCGAGGTGCTGGTGCGCGCGCCGCGCGTGACGCTCGACGAGATCCTCGACCGGGTGGCACGCGGCGAGGCACGCCGTGACTCGCTGCTTCGCGACCAGTCGTTCACCGCAACGGTACGCGTGCTGCGCAACACCTCGGGGCGTGGAACTCCCGAGTTGTTCGCCGAGACGGTGTCGAAGGTGTACCGGAAGAAGCCGAACCTCGTGCGCACCGTGCGCCTGCGCCAGTACGAGCGCTATCCCGACAAGAAGGGCGACGACGCCACGCTCGACTCGGAATTCTCGCCTGGCATGGGCGAGGAGATCGTGAACTTCGCGTTCCGCCCCGCGAACCGCCGCAACTATCGCTTCAGCATCGAGAGCCGCAAACTTCTCGGCGACCACCTGCTCTACACGCTGCGCTTCGAGCCGCGCTCGGCACTCGCCGTGCACGAGCCCTCGGGTCGGGTGTGGGTGGACACGAAGGACTACGTGATCGTTCGCCAGGAGATCGAGTTTCGGCAGTCCCCCGTGCCGCTGTTCCTGAAGAGCATCCGCCACATGGTGGTGGAGCGCACCCGCACCGGCGAGTTCTGGGTGCTGTCGCGCGCGCTCGTGCGCATGGAGTTCACCGTGCCGCTGCCCAAGTTCGGCCGCTCGTTCGACTTCGGCCTGGCGTTCAGCGACTACCAGCTGAACGCGGGCCTGCCGGATTCGCTGTTCGCGGCGCCCGGGTCGCGTGCCGAAAGCGGCCGCATGCGCGTGCGCGTGGGCGGCGGCCGGAGGCGATCGTGAGGCGTGCTCGCGGTGGTCCGCTCGCGCTGGTGCTGTTGTCGCTGGTCGCGAGCGTGGGTGCCGCGCGAGCTCACGTCGTTCCGCCCGACAGCCTGCTCGACGCCTACGTGCGCGGGCTCTCGGATTCCACCGACGCCTGGTTCGGCATCACGGCGGCGCCGGTCGACACGGCGGGTCTCGACTCCGCGCTCGCCGTGGGGCTCGCGATCCCTCCCGGCGGGCGCCGGGCGAATGGCACCGAGTCGCGCCGTTTGCGCTTTGGCTGGTCGCCAGCGCCGGGATTCAATCGGGCGGACGGCGCGCAGTTGGGCGTGGGACTCTCGCTCCGCTCGCCGCTTCCGGGCCGGCTCACGGGGCGCGCGCAGTACACGACCGGCTCGAAGGATGTGCTGGGCGAGGCGGCGTGGAGCGAATCGTGGCGCGTGCGCCCGCTGCGCTCGCGGCTGGCGTTGCGCATGGCGGCCGGCCGCTGGACGGAGACCGCCGACCGCGACCACTTCGATCCCCTCTCCGCCACGTTGAACGCCGTGCTGTGGGGCGGCGACCGCCATCAGTACCTGCGTCGGGACGGCGTGCGCGCGTCGCTCCGCATTGGCGATGACCGCACGGCCGCGACGATCGGCTGGCGCGACCAACTCGAGTCCTCACTGCGTTACACCACGCGGTGGACGGCGTTCGGGGGCCCGCCCGAGCTCGAAAGCAACGATGCGGTTCCAGGGGGACGCGTACGCGAGCTGGCGCTCATCGCGGACGTTCCGGTGCCGGGCACGCGCTTTCGCGCGCAGGCTGCGCACTGGACCAGCGACCCGCGCCTCTGGAGCGATCGCCAGTACCGCCGCACGCGATTCCTCCTGGCAGGCGACGTCTCGCTGGGCCGCCGGTTCGCGCTGGTGCCGCAGGCCGGCTACGGCCGCCTGCGCGGTGAGGTGCTGCCGCAGCAGGCGTTCTACTTTGGAGGGACGCCCGATATTCACACGCTTGAGCGCAACGAGTGGGCCGGGGCCGGCCGGACGTTCGTGCGCACCGACCTCGTGCTGGTGGACGACCTGCGCACGTTGCTCCACCTCCCGTTGCCGGCGTGGCTTCCGCTTCAGGCCAGCGTATTCGCGGCCACGGGCGCATCATGGGGCCGCGACCCTGTCACCGGCGTGGCTCAACCGACGCGCCGGGACTGGCCGCACCGCTCGGAGTGGTTGTCCGAGGCGGGCGGCGGGCTGTCGTGGCGGCCTGGGCTCCCTGATCCGCTGAGCACGCTGCGCTTCGAGTATGCGGTGCCGATCGGCGCCGACGGGCGCGATGCCGCGTTCACCGTCGCGTTCAAGCACCCGCTCGGGCTCCTACGCCAACGCTGACACCGTCGCTTCGCACACGAGTGGTGGAAGACGCCCCCGGCGGATCGCTCCGCCGGGGGCTCGTCGCGCCGCCCGATCCTTGCCCTGGCATCGATGGGTCGAACGCGACGTTTCGTGTTTTGGTTCGAGCCCTACGCCACGCGGCCGTTGTGCTTGAAGCGCGCGATGTGCCGGCTCTGGCGAGCCTGCGCTCGCGCGAGCCGCACGCGCTCGCCGGGCGTGACCACGCCGTCCGCCTTGGCGCGACGCTCCATGCGCAGCACGTGAGTCTGGCCCACGCGCAGTTGGCGCAACTCGCCGCGGGTGAGTTCGCCGCTCCGCACGCCCTGGACGATGCGCACGCGCTGCTGAGCCTGTCGGCGGTCGACGCGAGGGGTGACGGAGTGGGCGGCGGCCAGCGACGCGGTGAACAGGGCCAACGCGGCCGCGATCATGAGCACTCGGAACGACTTCATGGATTCCTCCTGCGCGGACGTGGCCGCGACGGATGGTGGGAGGCCTGGGGAGTGTGCCTCGCTCGCGAGATACCGTTGCAGCCCCCGTGCCGGCGCGCGGAGGAGGTGGGCTTGCGTTGCGGCGCAACGGGTTGACTCGAACGTCGCGCGCAAAGGCCAGCGGCGGGTGGCCGTCACGGGGCACCCCTCGCGCCACCGCGTGCCCCTGCGCGAACGGTGGCGCGGCGCAGGGATGCGTTCAGAGGCACCGACTGCTATCGCTTGGGCGGTGGCTTCGACCCGGCGCCAGGAGCTCCCTCGAGCGCCTTCCGCGCGCGCTCGAGCTTGAGCTTCAACCGCCCGGGGAAAGCTGGAGGCAGCTTCGTTGGCCACTGGCGGTAGGCCTCGGCCGTGGCCTGTTGCAGCGTCTTCGCGCGCACGCCCACGCGCAGCGTGCCGAACGTGAGCTTCAGGTCGGCGTCGTCGGCCAACTTCAGCGAGTCGCCCGTGTGCAGCAGCGACCGCGCGTCGTACCAACGCGGCGGCAGCAGGTTGTGCGGGTACACCCACGTGTAGTCCACCGCCCACGTGCTGTCGCGGTCCACCACCCGGCAACAGCGGGCGCCGTTGTCGAGCACGAACACGATGGTGTCGAGCTTGGCGCGTTGGTCGAGCCCCAACCACTGGTCCGCATGCAGCATGAACGGCTGGAACTGTTGCCTGGAGCCCGGCTCGGCGATGAAGTCCTCGAGTCGCGGAGACTTCGCGGGAGGGGCGGCGACCGCCCCGGACGGCGGGAACGACAGCCCCAGCCCGATCAGCATGGCCAACGCCGACAGGGTCACCGCGCGGGTCGAGGACACGGAGCTTCTCCAGGGGCGGGTGGGGTCATCCCACGATGCTACCACCGAGCGATGGGCTATCTCCCAATCAACGAATCGGTCGCCGCCCGCACGTGCAGCACGGCCTGCTTCGCGAGCTGCGGCGCCCGGCGCGCGCCGCCGTGCGTCCACCACCAGATCCCCGCCACGAGCAGCGCCAACGGCACCAGCGCCCACAGCAGCGAGACCACGCGCAGCACGATGATGGCCACCCATCCCCACGCCGGGATGCCGTCGCGATGCCAGAGCCGTCGTGCGGGTTCCATGGGGCGACGATGCAGGCGCCGCGCCGGGCCGGCAAGCCGGGCCGGCCGTGTCTACGCCGGCAGCTCCGGCTCCACCAGCTCGATCCGCCGCCACGCGCCGGAGTGGAACCGCCACATGAACGCGACCGCCAGGACGGCCAGGTAGAACACGGTCACGCCGATGGCGGCGCTGGGTCCGCCGCCGCGCACCGTCACCGCCCACCAGGCCACCGGCACGAACACCGTCCACGCGCTCACCAGCCGCGTCCACATGCACCACGCCGTGTCGCCCGCGGCGCGAAGCGCCTCGCCGACCGTGAGACCGAGCGCGTCGAACACCTGCCACGCGGCCGACAGGGCGAGCATGCCGGTGCCGATGCGCACCAGGTCGTCCGAGCCGGCCTCGGAGGCGAACGCGCTCATGAGTTGACGCGGCAGCGCGAAGTAGTCCAGCCCAACGCACCCCTGCCACACCAGCGCCACGCTCGCCGAGAGCCGCAGTATTCGCGGCACCTCGTCGCGCTCGCCGCGGCCGATGGCCTGCCCCACCAGCACCGCGCCGGCCGAGGCGATGCCGAACGCGGGCATGAACGAGATGGAGTTGATCTGGAGGATGGCGTTCATGGCCGCGAGCACGGTGGTGCCGAGCCGCGCCACCACCGCGTTCAGGAACAACGTGAACGCCGCGATCTCCATGAACCAGTTGAGCCCGTTCGGCACGCCGAAGCGCAACATGCGAAGGAATTCGGCGCGCCGCGGCGCGACCGGTGCCCCCGCGGCGATCTCGCGCTGGCGCACGGCGAACGCAGACAGCATGTAGGCGAGCCCCGCGCAGGTCGCGAGCCCGCTGGCGAGCGCGGCGCCCTTCACCCCCATCGCCGGCGCGCCAAGGTTCCCGAAGATGAGCAGCCAATTGAGGATCACGTTGGAGACCATGATGAGCACGCTCGCCCGCATGTGTACGCGCGTGTCGCCGAGGCCCGCGAACCAGTTGCCGAGGGCTTCCACCGCAACGTAGGCGCCCATGGACCAGAAGCGCCACTGGAGGTAGTCGGTCATGGCGACGTGCACGGCGTGCTCGAATCGGAACACCGCCAACCCCGCGCCGAGGAACGGCGTGATCGCCAGCGCGATCACGGCCGTGACGGCCGCGAGTGCGAGCCCGTAATACCCATGGCGTCGCGCGGCGAGGAGGTCTCCGCGGCCCTGGAGCTGCGCGGCGAAGCTCTGCACGATGAACACCGTGCCCATGGGCAGGATGCCTATCGAGAACAGGTTGATCGCACCGGTGGTGACCGCGGCGAGCGCTTCGTCACCGAGGCGCGCCGACATGAGCGCGTCGCACAGCCCGACCACCGACTGGGTCGAGCGCGACAGCACCACCGGCCACGCCAGCGTCAGCAGCTCGCGCAGCCCCACGCGAGTCGCCGGCACGTTCACCCGATACGTTTCCACACACGCGCCGCGCACTCGCGGGCGCGAATCGCCACCTCGCGTTCGTCCACGCTCACCAGCACACCGTTGTCCATGACCACGTTCCCCGCCACCATCACGCCCGACACGCTCGAGCGCAGCAGTCCGGTGGACAGGTGCTGCAGGAACGTCCGGTTGGAGAGCTCGGTGGCTGGCCGGTAGTCCAGCATGACGAGATCGGCGGGCGCTCCGGGGCGGATCACGCCCAGTTCCTCGCCAAAGTGGTCCGCGGCCCAGCGGGCGCCGTGCAGGAACAAGCGTCGGTAGTGCGCCTCGGCCATGCGCGGCAGTGGCGTGCCCTCGAGCAGCGGCGGCGCATTGGCGCCGTCGTCGCTGCCCCACGCCAGGTCGCTCTCGCGCATGAGCGCCGCCGCGGCGTTGCCTCCGCTCGCCGAGAGCGCGTCGCCACGGTCGCGCACCGCGCTCAAGAGATCGCGTGGCGCGCGCTCGGCGTGCGCCCAGATCGCGGGCAGCGCACCACCGGGCAACACGTCTGGCCGGTTCCAGCGCTCGGCCGGCGTGAGGTCGAGCGCCAGGTCCACGTGCACCGCGTAAGCACCGCCCGCCGCCTCGAGCGTCTCGGCGAGCAGCGTCTCGATGCCGCGCAGGCTCGTGGCCTGAACGCCGAGCATGCCGCGCAACCGGCCGAGGCCCTTGCGCGCCAGCTCCTTCGCGAAGCCGACACTCTCGTCGATCGCCGCGCGGCGCTCGAGCGGGGTGTCCTCCTCCGCCGCGCCGTAACAGGTGGCCACGCGCACGCCGACGCGATCCGCCGCACCCATGACCTCGGACAGCGACAGGTCGAGGCAGGCGCCCGAACGATGGAAGTCCACAACGGTCGTCACCCCGTGCCGCAGGCCCTCCACCAGTGCGGCGCTCACGGCGCGGCTCACGTCCTCGGTGGAGAGCGCGCGGTCGTAGGCGCGCCACTCCGCGGGCGTGCGCAGGCCCAGGCCGCGCGCCAGGTGGCGCGCGAGGTGAACGTGCGTGTTGACGAAGCCCGGTATCACCACGCGGTCGCGCGCCGGCCACAGCGTCTCGTTCGGGTACGCCCGGGCCAGGTCGCCGGCTCCGGCGATGTGCGCGATGTGCGATCCCACGATGCGCACGCCCGCGTCCTCGTATACCTGGGGTTCCGCGCCGCCGGTGATCACGGTGCAGGGGCCCACGATCATGCGGCGGCCCCCGCGAACCCGGCGCGTTGCGCGAGCGCCGACGCCTCGCGCGACGCCTCGGCGGCACAGCGTTGGGCGTCGAGTGTCGCGTGTCGTCCGTCGCGATAGAGCACGCGACCGTCCACCATCGTCAGCCGGACATCGGCATCGCGCGTGGCGTGCACGAGCGTGGTGTAGGGGTCGCGCGTCGCGAACGGACCATGATGCGGTTGGTCCACGCTCACCACCACCACGTCGGCCTGCTTGCCGGCCTCGAGCGAGCCGATACGATCCGCCATCCCCAGCGCCGCCGCGCCGTCGCAGGTGGCGAGTGCCAGGATGTCGCTGGCGCCGAGCGGGTCGTCACGGTGCTTCACGCGCGCGATCCCGGCCGCGAGAGCCATCTCGCCGAACGTGTCGAGCCGGTTGTTGCACGCCGCACCATCCGAACCGAGTCCGCAGCGCACGCCCGCGCGCCGCCAGGCGCGCACGTCGGCGAGCCCGGATCCCAGCTTCAAGTTGGAGCTTGGACAGTGGACGAGCGCCGCATCGGCGCCGCGCATGAGCGCGATCTCGTCGTCGTCCAGCCACACGCCGTGCGCCCCCACGAAGCGCGGCGACAGCACGCCGTGCCGCGCGAAGTAGGGCGCGGCGTGGCTGCCCACGGCGGACTTGACCTCGCCGCCCTCGGTGGGCGATTCCGCCAGGTGTGTGTGCACGAGCAACCCGCGCTCGCGCGAGACGTCGGTGACGTCGCGCCACAGCCCCTCGCTGCACGACAGGATGAACCGCGGCGCGAGCGAGACGTGCAGCCGGCCTTCGGCCGCTCCGTGCCAGCGGCTCGCCACGCCCAACGCCGACTCGAGCGCGCGCTCGGAGCCTTCCAGCAGGCGCGCCGGAACGCCATCGCCCTGGTCCATGAGCGCGGGGCCGAACACGGCGCGCAGCCCCGTCTCGGCGAGCGTCTCACCCAGCGCGTCGGTGTGGTGAACCGTGCCCATGTCGTTCACGCACGTCACGCCGCCCGCCAGCAGTTCGCAGGCACCGAGGCGCGCCGACGCCGCAAGCGACGCCACGGTGTGCGCCGCCTCGAGCGGCCAGATCGCCTCGCGCAGCCAACGGAGCAGGTCGCTCTGTTCGGCGAGCCCACGAAAGAGCGTCTGGCAGAGGTGCAGGTGCGCGTGCACGAATCCGGGCAGCACGACGGCGCCGCGGGCGTCGTACGTGGCCTGGGCGCGCCCACCGGGAAGTGCTGCGAGGGCTGCGGGCACGGCGCTCCCGAGCGCCGCGATGCGCGCGCCGGCGACCAACAGGTCGCCTCGCACCACCGTGCGGGCCGCGTCCATGCAGACGAGAGTCCCGCCGTGGATCAGGAGAGAGTCCAGCGTTCCGCCTCCGTGCGTGCTGTCGGGGCGCGGGGCCCCGGGGCCGCCGGCATCCATGCCGGCCGCTTCCGCGCACGGTGGCACCGTCGCCGCCGGGGCGTCAAGGCGCGCTCGGGGAGCCGACGGGTTAGAATCTGCCCCATGTTCGCTTCACTGATCGTCTACCTCGGCCTGATCGTTGCCGGCGTCGGCGCGGTGTCCGTGCTGGTGCCGTTGGCGTTTCTCGGTATCCGCCGCCGACGCACCGGACTCCTGCTCGCGGCAGGCGGCGTGCTCGTGGTGCTCGTCGGATTCGTCCTGCCGGCTCGCGAGGCGCGCGTGAGACATTCCGCGACGCTGCTCGACGACTTCGCCCCCACGTATCAGTTCCACGAGATCCACACCGCGCGCGTCCGGGCGTCGAGCGCTCAGGCCTATCGGGCGATCCGCTCGGTCACCGCGGACGAGATCGCGCTATTCCGCGCGCTCACCTGGATCCGACGCCTGGGCCGCCCGGGCCCCGAGAGCATCGTGAACGCGCCCGGCAAGCGGCCGATCCTGGACGTCGCCATGAAGTCGTCGTTCCTGCTGCTCGCCGAGCAGCCGGGACGCGAGATCGTGCTCGGGACCGCGGTCGTGGCCCCGCGCGGCTGGCGGCCACGCGGAGTCCCCACGCCGGAGGGCTTCCGTACCCTGCGTGCGCCTGGTTTCGCGATGGCCACGATGAACTTCCACGTGAAGGAGACGGCACCCGGCCTCTGCACGGTGGTCACCGAGACGCGCGTCTTCGCCACCGACGCCGCGACCTGCCGGAGTTTCGCCGTCTACTGGCGGATCATCTACCCGGGCAGCGCGCTGATTCGCCACATGTGGCTCCGTGCGGTCAAGCGTCGCGCGGAGGACAAGCGAGCCTGACCCGAACGCGCGTTCCCCTCGCCTGCGCGGTGTTCCCCGCCGGCGATCCGCTCGCCGCGCTCGCGGCGCTGCCCGGCGCGTTCGTGTTGCGTTCCTCGCTGCCCGACCCGGGCGCGGCCCAGCGGCAGGCGCGCTGGACGCTGTTCGGGGCCGATCCGTTCGCGAGTTTCCGCGGCGGGGACACCGGCGTCGTGCACGCACGCTTTCGCGAGCTGGCCGCGCGGGTCGGTGCGTGCGACGCGGCGCGCGAATCGGGCGTGCCGTTCGCGGGCGGCGCCGTGGGCTACTGGTCCTACGACTACGGCCGGCGTCTCGAGCGGTTGCCGGAGCACGCGCGCGACGACCTGACGCTGCCCGACCGGGTGCTGGGCTTCTACGACGTGACCGGGGCGCATGACCACGACAACGGACGCACCTGGCTCTACTCGAGCGGCCTGCCGGCCGAGGGCGACGGTCAGGCTGCGCGCGCGCGCGCGCGGCTCGAGCGCTTCCGTGCGCTGCTCGAATCATCGGCGCCGCTGGCGCCTGCTGCTCCGGAGCGGATGGCGCGCACGGCCGTCAGCACGTTCACGGCGGCCGGCTACCGGCGCGCGGTCGAGGACGTGCGCGAGGCAATCCGCCGCGGCGACATCTTCCAGGCGAACCTCTCGCAACGCTGGACGCTGCCATTGCCGGACGCACACCTGCACGCGGTGCTGCTCGACGAGGCGCTGCGCGCGCATTCGCCTTCGCCATTCGCGGCCACGCTGCTGCTCGGCGACCACGCGGTGTTGTCCGCGAGTCCCGAGCTGTTCCTGCGCCGGCGCGGCGATCTGGTGGTGACGCGTCCCATCAAGGGCACACGCCCACGCGGAGTCTCCGCCGAGGACGACGCCCGGCTTGCGGCGGAGCTGCAAGCCAGTGCCAAGGACCGCGCCGAGAACGTGATGATCGTGGACGTGCTGCGAAACGACCTCGGGCGCGTGTGCGAGACGGGCAGCGTGCGTGTGCCCGAGTTGTGCGCGTTGGAGAAGTTCCCGCAAGTGTGGCACCTGACCAGCACGGTCACCGGGCAACTCCGCACTGATACGGGCGCGTTCGACCTGCTGCACGCGTGTTTTCCCGGCGGTTCCATCACCGGCGCGCCGAAGATCCGCGCGATGGAAGTGCTCGAGTCGCTCGAGCCCGTGCGCCGCCACCTCTATACGGGTGCGATCGGCTGGGTCGGCTGGGACGGCGACGCCGACTGGAACATCGCCATCCGCACCGCCACCGCCACACCTCGGGCGCTCTACTGGAGTGCCGGCGGCGGCATTATCGCGGACAGCGACCCCGAATCGGAGTACGCCGAGTCGCTGGCCAAGGCCGAGGGATTGCGCGCGGCGTTCGCGAGCGTGCTCGGCGAGATAAGCGTGGCCGGGCCGGACTGACGCGAAAACGCGCTCCGCGCGCTCGCGGCGGATGAAGACTCCGGGTTAACGTGCCGCCCCATGGCCCTGCCCCTCCCGCCCGGCGCCCGCGTCCCCGACCACACCGTGTGGTTGAACGGCGCGCTTGTACGAGGCGAAGCCGCGGTACTGAGCCTGTGGGACCGCGGCGCGCGCGATGGCGGCGCGTTGCTCGAGACGCTGCGCGTTTACGCTGGGCGGCCGTTCGCATGGGAGCGGCACATGGAGCGGCTCGTGCTCTCGGCCGCCGAGTTGGGGTTTCCCGTGCCTCCGGCACCCTCGAAACTGCGTGAAGCCGTGGACCAGGTGTTGGCGGCGGAAAAGCTCTCGGACGCCGTCGTGCGCATCACCGTGACGCGCGGCATCCCCGGCGGGCGGCCGGTGCGGACGGGCGCCTGGGTCGAGGCCGAATCGCTCGGCGGACGGCTGTGGGCGGGCACGCGCACGCGCCATGCGCTGGACGGCGGCCCGGCGGGCGGGCGAGCGATCCTGTCGCGCACGCCGTTCACGCCGGGGCGGCTCGGGCGCCACAAGACCACGAGCCGGCTGGCGTACGACCTGGCACGCGAGGAGGCACGCGCGGCCGGCGCCGACGAGGCGCTGCTCGTCTCGCCCGCGGGCGACGTGCTGGAGGGCGCGGCGAGCAACCTGTTCATCGTGCGGCCGGACGGCGTGCTCGTGACGCCGCCGCTCGATTCCGATGTGCTGCCCGGCGTGACACGCGCATGCGTGCTGGCGCTCGCGCGCGAACTCGGACTCGAGGCGCGCGAGGGCGCGGTGAAGCTCGAGACGCTGCGCCTCGCCGAGCAGGTGTTCGTGACCAACTCGGTGCAGGAGGTGCTGCCGCTCGCCCACGTGGATGGCCACTCGGTGCCGGGGCGCGACGTGGCGCTGCGTCTGCTTGCCGCTTATCGGCGCCTGGTCGGATCCGAGTGAGTCGCGCGCGCCACGCATCGTGGCGCGGGTTCTACACCATGGCCAAGCAACGCGGCGCGTGAGACCGTGCAGGATGCGCGAGGCGCGCGCGTGTGTCCGCGCCCCGGCGCACCTGCCGCGACAACCGCGAACGGGGTGTGTGGTGGCACGCACGATGCAAGGTAAGAGGAGTGAAGCGCTCCCGCGCCGACGCAGCGGCCAACCCGTGGCACAGGACGACAGCGAGCGAGGACGTCATGCAGGTGAAGGGCGGAAGACTCGAACTTCTGGTGCCGCACTTGCTGCGTGGGCAGCTCCTGCGACCAGGGTTCGTGAGGCTCAGCCTGCGGCTGGGGCTCACGCGGCAGATGCCGGCGTGGGCCAAGCTCCAGTTCACGAACAACGGCATCACCCCCGAGGACCTGGACCGCGTGCTGGGGCGCATCACCAGCCTGGTGTCGTGGGCCGACGAATGGGAGAGCCTGGGTCGGGCGCGCGAACAGTCGGGTCAGGACGCCCTCGCGCTGGGAAAAACCGCCCAGGCCGGCCAGCATTTCCTGTGGGCGAGCGCGGCATACAACTTCGCCCAGTACGTCGTGTTCATGGACCCGGCCCGCAAGAAGCGGCTGCACGACCTGTGCGTGCGGGCCTACGCGGCTGCGGGACCGCTCGTTCCTTCGCCCGTTCAGCCGTTCGAGGTGGAATTCCGCAAGCGTCTCGTCCGCGGCTGCCTGCGGCTGCCGCCGGGAGAAGGCCCGCACCCGGTGGTGGTGATCTTCAACGGCACGAACGGTGTAAAGGAAGAGCTGCACGCCTGGTCCGACCCGTTTCTGGCGCGCGGCATCGCCACGGTGACGCTCGACGGCCCCGGACTGGGCGAGACGTTCCACCGGCTGGGCACCGTGGCCGAGCCGCGGCCACTGGGCGTGGCGATCATGAACCACATTGAGTCCATCCCCGAGCTGGACTCCGACGCCGTGGCCTACATGGGCCTGTCGCTCGGCGGCTACGCCGCCATCCGCATGGCGTCCTACGACAAGCGCATCCGCTGCGTCGCCGCGGTGAGCCCGCCGTTCTCGGTGGACGTGTACTGGAACGTGACGCTGTTCTCGATGCGCAAGGAACTCGCATCGCTCTATTCCATGAGCATCCAGGAGATGGACAAGTTCATCCCGCGCATCACGCTCGCGCACACGCTGCCGGACCTGCACGCGCCGCTCATGCTGGC
>JANNKI010000499.1:0-3522 GCA_031396225.1 bacterium
AGGAACGACTCGGCGACGCGAGCGAAGCTTCGGCGGCGGGGCTCGTCGCTCAGGTAGAACTGGTGCTGCGGCTCGGCCGCGCCCGTGGGTGCCAACAGCCCACGCGCGGCGAGCAGTTCGGCGGTGGCGTGCGCGGCCTCCGCACCCGAATCCACCAGCTTCACGCTTGCGCCCATGGCGGCGCGCAGAAGCGGCGCCAGCATCGGGTAGTGCGTGCAGCCGAGGATCAGGCTGTCCAAGTCGGCGGCTTTCAACTCGGCCAGATACTCCTCGGCCACGAGCTTCGTCACCGAGTGATCGAGCCAGCCCTCCTCCACCAGCGGCACGAACAACGGGCAGGCGCGCTGCTGCACCACCGCGCGCGGCGCCAGCTGGGCGATCGCGTCGGCGTAGGCGTTGCTGCCCACGGTGGCGAGCGTGCCCACCACGCCGATGCGGCCGCGCGGGCTCGCGGCCACCGCGGCGCGCGCCGCGGGCTCGATCACACCGATCACCGGCACGCCGAAGCGCTCGCGCAGCGCTTCCAGCGCGTGGCTCGACGCGGTGTTGCACGCGACCACGACGCACTTGACGTGCTGGCGCACGAGGAATGACGCGATCTCCACCGCGAAGCGGGTGATGGTGGCCTTGGACTTGTTACCGTACGGCAGCCGCGCGGTGTCGCCGAAATACACCACCGACTCGCGCGGCAGCCGCGCGAACAGCTCGCGCACCGTCGTCAGGCCACCGATGCCGGAGTCGAAAACGCCGATGGGGCGCGGGTCGCCGTTCAAGGACACGTGTTCCTCCTCCTCAGGGCCAGTCGTCGGGATCCAGCGGTTGATCGAGCGGGAAATGGCCGGCCAGCGACTCCAGCGCCACGCCATTGCACACGATCCGGATGCGCTTGGCCTCCGGCACGTTCGCCGCGATCGTGCGCACGAGCGAGCCGATCGCCAGCTCCTCGGCGCGTGCCCCGCCCCGGAAACCTTGCCGGAACGGGCGCGAAAGGTCGAGCGTGAGGAGCCCCGCGTCCTCCAGGTAGGCGTGCAACAGCTCGGTGCCCTTGGGCAGCGTGCGCGCGCCACCCTGGCGCGGGCCTTGTTCGAGCGCGGCCACGAGGGCCGCGATGCGCGCGTGCAGCTCGTTCACCTCGGCCAGTTCGCGCACCTCGCCCGCCAGGCTGTCGCCGTCCGCGCTGGCGAACCACAGGCTGGCCGAGCGCAGTGACGTGCTCGTGGAATCGGAGAACGCCGGTGGCACCTCGCCGGGCGAACGCTCGAACCAACTGCGGGCGGCGAGCGCCGCGCCGATGAGGATCACTCCGACCAGGATCAGGCGTCGCATGGGGATCACTCGTTCCGTTGCCAGGCCAGCACGCCGTCGGTGATCGCACTGGCGAGCGCGCGGATGCCGTCGGGCGAAAGCAGCCGGGCGCGCTCCTCGGGATTGGAGAGTGAGCCGCATTCCAACAATACGCCGGGCGACTGCACACCCAGCAGGGCGAGCGGCAGGCGTTCGCGCACGCTCGCGGGACCGAAGCCGACGCGCTCCAGCGCCGCGGTGATGCTCTCGGCGAGCCCGCGGCTCTCGACCGCGCGCTCGAGCGCCACGTCGCGCCAGGGAATGAGCGCCACCAGGCCGGCCGCACGGGCGGCCGACTCGGCGCCGGTGGCGCGCGTCGCCGGCGCGCACCACGCCAGCGTGCCGCGGGCGGAGGGATCGGCGAACGCGCCGAAGTGCAGCGACAGCACGGCATCGGCGCGCACGCGGTTCGCGGCCTCGGCGCGCGACTCCTGCGACATCGCCCGGTCGTCGCGACGCGTGAGCAGCACGCGCACGCCGCCGCGGCGTTGCAGTTCGTCCGCCAGGCGCAACGCCAGCTCGAGCGCGAGTGACTTCTCCTCCGCGCCCTCGGCACGCACACCCGACTCGTCGCCGCCGTGCCCCGGATCGAGCACAACGGTGCGGACCACGCGCGGTCCCTTCGCGCCCTCGGCCGCGAACGCTTCCAGATCATCGTCGGCGCCGCGCGCGAGCAGCAGCGTGACCCGGCCCGATGCCGGATCGCGCTCGAGCCGCCAGCCCATCGCCGCGCCATCCACCGCCACCTCGAACGTCACGCCGCCGGGTGAGCGTGACACCGCCAGGTCGCGCACCAGCCCGTCGTCCGGCAGCGAATCCGGCAGCGCGCCCACGAGCGCGCCCGCCATCCGCACGCGGAAGCGCGCGCGACTACGTCCGATCACCGCGGCGGCCTCTGCGCGTTCGCTCGGGATCACCAGGATCGTGGAGCTGCCGCGGGTCTCCACGCGCGGCGCGCCCACGAACCCGTCCCGCGGAGCGACGCGCAACTGGCGCGAGTCGGCGTCGTAGGCGAGTCGCGGCCAGCCGCTGTCGCGCGGCAGGAGTCGCACGATCTCCACCGGGATCTGCAGCTCACCCGCGCGCGGCAGCACCGGCGCCGAGAGTCGCACGGTGCGGTCGTCCACGATGACGAACGGGTTGTCGGCCGTGAACGTGAGCCGTCGCTCGCCCGCACGCAGCACCAGCTTGCGCACGTCGGGCCGCCACGAGCGCGAAGCGCCGAGCAGGCGCGCCAGCTCGTTGGCACCCACCATGGGCACGTTGTCCACGCGCGTCACGGGCGCCGAGGGAACACCGAGCCCGGCGGGAACCTGCGCGCTGTCGGCGGCGGGGCCGCCCGGGGCCGAGGTGGCGGGAGTGTGCGCGATCGACAGCCCGGCGGCGAGCAACGCGGCCGTGCGAACGCGCGACACTGCCAGGCCGAGGCGGCGCGCGAGGGCTCGCCGCTTCGCCGGCGCGGGGCCTTGGTCGCCGGCCGCTCGCGTCATTCTCCGCGTCCCGTGCGCCGGCGGGCCCGGTCCATCTCGCGCCGCGCGTCGCGCTCGGCGATGGCCTCGCGCTTGTCGTGCGTCTTCCTGCCCTTGGCCACACCGATCAACAGCTTGGCGCGCCCCTTGGTGAAGTAGAGCTTGAGCGGAATGAGCGTGTGCCCCTTTTGCTCGATCGCCTTGCGGAGCTTCTCGATCTCGGAGCGGTGCGCGAGCAGCTTGCGTTTCCGCACGGGGTCCAGGTTCCAGCGGTTCCCCTGTTCGTAGGGCGGGATGTGCAGCTGGTAGACGAACACCTCACCGCCCTCGATCGTGGCCCACGACTCTTGCAGGCTCGCCTTGCCGTTGCGCAGGCTCTTCACCTCGGTGCCGGCCAGCACGAGCCCGGTCTCGAGCGTATCCAGGATGGCGTAGTCGTGACGCGCCTTGCGGTTCTGGGCGACCAGCCGGTCGGCTGAAGCTGAGGCGTCGGTCATGCCCGCGGCCCCGGCGACCCGCGTGCGTCAGCGCGGGGCGGGCCGGCCGGTATCGCCGGGCCGCCGCGAATCGGGCGCGATCGGGTCTTGAGAGGAGGAGTTGGTGGTGCGGAAGGGGGGATTTGAACCCCCACACCCTTTCGGGCGCTAGAACCTGAATCTAGTGCGTCTGCCAGTTCCGCCACTTCCGCACGAAGTCGGGCCGAGGATGC
>JANNKI010000502.1:0-2692 GCA_031396225.1 bacterium
ACCTGGGCGGCGCCAACCCGGGTTCGCGTCAGACGATGGTCGGACGGCGGAGCTTCGGGTTCAACATGTTCAGCAAGTCGTTCGTCACGATCGCCGGGTTCGAGGTCACGCGGACCGAGAGCCGTGGCATCAACATCCAGAACGGCTGCACCGACCTTGTCATCGCTCGCAACCGCGTGAGCTTCGCCAACAGCTACGGCATCCAGACCGTGAACGGGCAGCGCATCGTGATCGACGGCAACACCGTCTCGGACTGTAATTTCCACGGCATCGGCCTCACCGCCGGCGCTTCGGGCTGCACCGTCAGCAACAACGAGTCGTTCCGGAACGCGCACCTCACGATCCGCCAGGCGAATGGCATCTACCTGAGCGGCGCACCGGGCAACACGATCATCGGCAACCGTGTCCACCACAACCAGGATACGGGCCTGCACTTCGCGACGGGGGCGCACAACTGCGTCTCGGTTCACAACCGGTCGTGGAGCAACGGCGATCATGGCTTCGAC
Organism: bacterium; assembly: GCA_031396225.1. Classification (GTDB taxonomy): domain Bacteria; phylum Eisenbacteria; class RBG-16-71-46; order RBG-16-71-46; family RBG-16-71-46; genus JAIOPA01. The sequence goes on from JANNKI010000502.1 coordinate 507, forward strand.
CACCTCGGGGCCACCGGCGTCGCGCACGTGAACGACGTGGCGTATGCCAACTTCATCGACGGGTTCTCGTTCGAGGGCAACTCGCCGGGCGGTTCGACGTTCAACTGCATCGGCATCGAGAACGGTCTCAACAACAGCGGCAGCAACCTGTGGGTGGATGCCGCTTCGTCGGTGGGCTTCAGCTCCGACCACAACATCTTCTGGAACTCGACGCTGCTGGGGCCCGTGCGCTACGTGGCCACGCGCTACGCGACGCTGGCGGAGTTCACCACCGCCACCGGCCACGATGCGCACTCGCGCCAAGGCGATCCGCTGTTCTCGGCTCCCCTGGCGGGCAACTTCGCTCTTGGGCTCGGGTCGCCGGCGATCGATGCGGCGCACTCGGGAGTGGCCCATTGGCCGGCCACCGACATCCTCGGCACGGCGCCCGTGAACGACTTCCGGACAATCGACACGGGCGAAGGCTCGGTGACGTTTGCAGACATCGGCCCGTTTGAATACATCCCCCTGGACTCGCCACCCGTCGTCACGAGCCCGACGATGGTGAAGTCGCTTCTGCTCCTTCCGATCGTCTTCAACGTCACCGCCAGCGATCCGGACGGCGATCCCATCACCTCCCTGGTCATGGTGCAGCTCAAGATGCCCGCGGGGAATGGCGCCACGTTCACACCGAACGACACCAACACGGGCGGCACGTTCAGCTGGCTGCCGGGCCTGGCCCGGGGCAACTTCCGGGTGGCGTTCATCGCCTCGAACACCCCGAAGGACACGAGCGAGACGCACATCCAGATCCTCGCGAAAGTCAGGAGCGAAGCCATCAGCCAGGGCCTGGAGGGCGCGGCGTTCACGCTCGCGTTCTCGAATGGCTTCCCGAACCCGTCCGCGGGTGTCGTGGACTTTTCGCTCGAACTGCCGGAAGCGTCGGACATGGACTGGTCGGTCTACGACACGCAGGGTCGCCGCATCTGGTCCGAGGCGCGCTCCCTGCCTGCGGGTCAGCACCGCCTTCGCTGGAACGGCGCCTCCTCCAGTGGTCGTCGCGCGGAGACGGGCGTGTACTTCATCCGCGCTCGGGTGGGCGCGACCGAGTTCGTGAGGCGCGTGGTCCGGTTCTGACCGACTGTGCGTTGAAAGTCATGGGGGAGGCCCCGGCGGGCGCTGCTCGCCAGGGCCTCATTCCGTTATAGGGCGCGAGCCTGAGACTGCGGCTACGCCCGCTTGCGATGGGTACGTTGCACGCCTCGGCGAGGTAGCGTGTACTGTCGGGGCCCCCGCACCTCGGCAAGCTCCGAGGTCACCGCCACGGAGGATGAATCCATGAGCGAGCGTGCCACCACGTTCGAGACGTTCACACTCGAGCGCACCTTCGAGGCCGGCCTCGACCAGGTATTCGCTGCGTGGTCCACGCCCGCGGCCAAGGCGCGCTGGTTCTCGGGCCCCAAGGACGGCTGGAAGTCCCGACTCCGTGAGATGGATTTCACAGTCGGTGGCCTCGAGCGGCTGGTGGGAGAGTGGGAGAACGGCATGATCTCCGACTTCCAGGCCGTCTACCATGACATCGTCCCCAGTCAGCGGATCGTGTACAGCTACGCCATGGACATCAACGGCCAACGCATCTCGGTCTCACTTGCCACCATCGAGTTCAAGTCCGTGGACGAGGGCACGCGGCTGGTGATGACGGAGCAGGGCGTGTTCCTCGACGGCTACGACCACCCCGGCCAGCGCGCCCACGGCACGAGCAGCCTGCTCGACGCGCTCGAACGCGCCCTGAAGCGCGAAGGGGCAAGGACCTGAGCATGAAACCGAGTGAAACCCCGCGGTCGTCGTCGGGCCCGGGACGAGCCTCCCGCGGCGCCTAGCGGTGCACGCCTGCCGCCTCGCTGCCCGTGCGCTCCACGTAATCCACGTACGAGCCCAGATAGGCGAATGGCGGCCGGGCGGGGATGCCGGCGGCCGCATCGCCGGGGCGTAGCTCGAGCACCCGGTTCGAGAGGCCTTTCAAGAACGTGCGGTCGTGGCTCACGAACAGCATGGTGCCCTCGAAGTCGTGGAGTGCGGCCACCAGCATCTCCTTGGTCTCCAGGTCCAGGTGATTGGTGGGCTCATCCAGCACCAGCAGGTTGGGCGGCTCGAACAACATGCGCGCCAGCACCAGCCGCGATTTCTCGCCGCCCGAGAGCACGCGG
>JANNKI010000231.1:0-9769 GCA_031396225.1 bacterium
CGGGCCCGACTTCGTGGGCGTGCTGTTCGGCACACTCAAGCTGGGCGCCGTGGTGGTGATGGTGAATCCTGGCCTGCCCGCGGCGGACGTGCGTTACTTCCTCGACTACACGCGCGCCCGCGCCGTTGTCACCGTGATGGCCACCGCGGCGCCGTTCGCGGAGGCTTCGCAGGGCACCGAGCCTGCCCCGGCCCTGCTCATTGCCGACGACCCCGAGGTCGCGGCGCGTCTCGCCGCCGCACCCGCGGGCCTGCCCACGTTCGACACGCATCGCGACGACGCCGCGCTGTGGCTCTTCTCGGGCGGCACGACCGGCCGACCCAAGGCGGTTGTCCAGACGCATGGCGCGTTCGCGAACACCACCGCGCTCTACGGGCACGGCGTGATCGGCTATTGCCGGGACGACGTGACGCTGTCGGTGCCCAAGCTCTATTTCGGATACGCCACCGGCTCGAACCTGTTCTTCCCGTTCTCGATTGGCGCCGCCGTGGCGCTCTATCCGGAGCCCGCGACCGCCGATGTGGTATTCGCGCGAATCCGCCAGTTCCGACCCACCGTGCTCATCAACGTGCCGGCGATGATCCACAAGATGACATCGCACCCCGAGGCCGGTCGCCAGGACCTGTCGTCGCTGCGCGTCGTGACGTCGGCCGGCGAGGCGCTGCCCGTGGAACTGTTCGAGCGCTGGCGGGCCACCTTTGGCGTTGAAGTGCTCGATGGCCTCGGAACCGCCGAGATGTGGCACATCTTCATCTCCAATCGCCCCGGCGCCGCCCGTGCGGGCACACTCGGCCAGGTCGTGCCCGGTTTCGAGGTGCGCGTGTGCGATGACGATGGTGGCGAGTTGCCGCGCGGCGAGACGGGCTGGCTGTGGGTACGGGGCGCCTCGCGCGCCATCGCCTACTGGCAGCAATTGGAGCGCACGCAACAGGCGTTCCGGGGAGAATGGTACGTGTCGGGCGACCTGATCGCGATGGATGAGGACGGCTACGTCACCTACTCGGGGCGCGGCGACGAGCTGCTCAAGGTGTCGGGCAAGTGGCTCGCCCCCGCCGAGGTCGAGGGCTGCCTGCTGCAGCACGACCTCGTGGTCGAGGCGGCGGTGGTGGGGCGCGAGGACGAAAACGGCCTGATGAAGCCGATCGCGTTCGTGGTGACGCGCGAGCAGCGCCCGGGACTCGACGCGGAGCTGCAGGCGTTCGTGCGCGCGCGGCTCGAGCCCTACAAGGCGCCGCGCGAGGTGATGTTGGTGGACGCCCTGCCACGCACGCACCTGGGCAAGGTGGACCGCGGCCGGTTGCGGCGCGACGCGTGAACGCCCGCGCCGGGCTTGGCGACGCCTGGATCGTCGAGGCGGCCCGCACGCCCTTCACTCGCGCGACGAAGGGTGCACTGGCGAACGCGCGCTCGGACGGGCTGCTCGCGGGGCTCTTTCGAGAGCTCGTTACTCGCGTGCCCGCGAGCGTCCCCGACCTGCTCGACGAGGTCATCGTGGGCTGCGCCTACCCCGAGGGCGAACAGGGTCGCAACGTGGCACGCGCCGTGACGCTCGCGGCCGGCCTGCCCGACCGCGTGCCGGCGATGACGCTCACACGGCTGTGCGCGAGCAGCCTCGAGGCCACCGCGATCGCCTGCCAGCGCGTACGGCACGGCGACGCGTCGTTGGTGCTGGTGGGCGGTATGGAGACCATGTCGCGCATCCCACTCGGAGGTGCCAACCCGTCGCCGCACCCGCACTGGCTTGCGAAGCGCCCCGACATCTACATCACCATGGGGCAGACCGCGGAGCGCGTCGCGCGCCGCTACGGCGTCTCGCGCGGGGAGCAGGACGCGTGGGCGATGCGGAGCCACGCGCGCGCGACCGAAGCGCGCGCGCGTGGCGTGTTCGCGGAGGAGATCGTGCCCGTCGCTCACCCTGACGCCTCGCCGCCATCGGACACGCACGAGGACGACGCCATCCGCCCCGGCACCACGCTCGAGAAGCTCGCCGCGCTGAAACCCGCGTTCGCGGAGGACGGCACGGTGACGGCGGGCAACTCCTGCCCCACCAGCGACGGCGCGTCCGCGTTGCTCGTGGCCTCGACCGAAGCGGTCGCCTCGCTAGGCCTCACGCCGCTCGGGCGCTACGTCTCTTACGCCGTGGCCGGCGTGGACCCAGCCCTCATGGGCATCGGCCCGGTAGTCGCCGTGCCGCGTGCGCTCTCACGTGCGGGCCTGGCGCTTGATGAGATGCATCGAATCGAGTTGAACGAGGCGTTCGCCTCGCAGGTCGTGGCGGTGGTCCGCGAGCTGGGGTTACCGGAAGAGCGCGTCAATCCCAACGGCGGTGCGCTGGCGCTCGGCCACCCACTCGGCGCCAGCGGCGCCCGGCTGGTCGGCACGTTGCTGCGCGAGCTTGCGCGCTCCGACGGCCGGTACGGCCTCGCCACGCTGTGCGTGGGCGGCGGCATGGGCGCGGCGATGGTGTTGGAGCGCCCGGCGCGCTGAGCATGGTCGCTGTTGGCGCCTGCACCGTCGGCCGCGACTAGCCTCCGCGCGTCGCCAGCCACAACGTGTGTCGGCCACCCTTCGTGCCGCGGGCGCGCACCTGCCGCTCCTCCACACCGAAGCCCGCGTCATGCAGGCGCCGGGTGAACTCGTGATCGCTCGCCGCCGACCACACGGCGAGCACGCCGCGCGGCCGCAGCGCGCGTGCCGTCTCGCGCAGGCCCTCGTGAGAGTAGAGCCGCTCGTTCGAGGCCCGCGTGAGCCCGTTGGGACCGTTGTCCACGTCGAGCAGGATGGCGTCGAATAGCGCGTACGAACCTCGCAACAGCTCGGCCACGTCGCCCACTCGCACGCTCACACGCTGGTCCTCGAGCGGTCGCCCGGCGAGGTCGGCGAGCGGGCCCCGGTTCCAGTCCACCAGGGCGGGTACCAGCTCGGCCACCACCACTTCGGCCGTCGCGGGAAGCGCTCGAAGCGCGGCGGCAAGCGTGAACCCCATGCCGAGCCCACCCACCAGCACGCACGCGTGGTCGGACAGCGCCGGCTTCTCGCACGCGCAGGTGGCGAGTGCCTCCTCGGAGGCGTGCATGCGGCTGCTCATGAGTGGCGCGTGGCCGACTCGGATGACGAACTCGTCATCGCGACGCGCCAGCACAAGCGGTCGCTCCTCTCCGGGCACGCTGGCGCGGCCCAACTCGGTCCAGGGGATCACGGGGGCAGCGTGCGCGGTGGCCCGGGCCGAAGCAAGCGGGGCCGCGCGGGGCTCCATCGTCTGGCGAACTCGTGTCCACCGGCACACACCGGCGTGTGTCCCTGAACACGTCGCGCGTCCCGCCCCCGCTCGCGCGTCGACGCAACCTGTGGCACTTCAATGGCCCGCGCCCTGAAAACGTCGGGCACGCCGCTTGCGGTACTCCGCTCCGTCCCATCAAAAAGGAGCGGACCATGCCCACCTCACGCCTCATCAGCCTGCGGAGCGCGCTGATTCCTCTCGCGTTGCTCCTGGCTGCCACCGCGTCGCCTGCTCAGGAATCCCCTGCCCAACACACGCTGTCGCCGTACTTCTTCGTCCAGGGCGGGGACCCGGGGACGGATCGCCTCCCGCTGCTCGGCACCCGGGTGACGGTGCGGATCGCTGGCGTGATCGCCGAGGTCACCGTGCGGCAGACCTACAAGAACGACGGTGTTCGCCCGATCCATGCGCGTTACGTGTTCCCCGCATCGACCCGTGCCGCGGTGCACGGACTCACCATGACGATCGGGGATCAGCGGATCCGCGCGAAGATCAAGGAGCGCGAACTGGCCAAGCGCGAGTTCGTGGCCGCGAAGCGGGCCGGCAAGAACGCCGCGCTCCTGGAACAGCAGCGACCGAACGTGTTCAGCATGGACGTGGCGAACATCCTCCCGGGTCAGCGCGTGGAGGTGGAGCTCAATTACTCCGAGCTGCTCATCCCCACAGCGGGTGAGTACGAGTTCGTCTATCCCACGGTGGTGGGGCCTCGTTACTCGACGAAGCCCGCGGCCGGGGCCACGGACTCCGACCAGTGGCTCCGGACGCCCTACACCCACGCCGGCACACCGCCCAGCTCCACGTTGGAGCTGACCGGTGTCGTGGCCGCGGGCTTGCCTGTGCAGGAGGTCTCGAGTCCGTCGCACCCGATCGTCACCCAGCGGCCGGAACCTTCGCGCGTGCAGTTCTCGCTGGACCCCTCGGAGACTCGCTCGGGTGATCGCGACTTCGTGCTTCGCTATCGCCTGGGCGGGGACCGCCTCGAGTCGGGACTCCTGCTCTATCGAGGAGCCGAGGAGAACTTTTTCCTCACCATGATCCAGCCCCCTCGACGCGTGACACTCGACGAGGTCCCGCCGCGCGAGTACATCTTCGTGGTGGACGTGTCGGGTTCGATGCACGGCTTCCCGCTCAACACCGCGAAGGTGCTTCTCCGGGACCTGCTCGGACAGCTGCGCGTCACCGACCGATTCAACGTCCTGCTCTTCTCGGGTGGGTCGCGGCTCCTGTCCGAGTCCTCGCTGTCCGCGACGAGCGAGCACGTCGGCTGGGCCGTCGCGACGCTGGAGCAGCAATCGGGTGGTGGCGGCACCGAGCTGTTGCCGGCCGTGGAGCGCGCCCTCGCACTACCGGGCGACGAAGGTGGTCGCTCGAGGAGCATCCTCGTCGTGACCGACGGGTACATAGGCGCCGAGCGCGAGTTGTTCACGACCATCCGGGAGAACCTCGGTCGAGCGAACGTGTTCTGCTTCGGCATCGGCAGCTCGGTCAACCGGCAGCTTGTGGAAGGCATCGCACGGGCCGGCATAGGCGAGGCGTTCGTGGCGCTCGACCCCGTGGGCGCACGCGCGGTCGCCACGCGCTTCCGCGAGTACGTCCAGTACCCGCTGCTCACCGACGTCCGCGCCGCTTTCGACGGATTCGAGGTCTACGACGTCCAGCCCACGTCGCTCCCGGACGTGATGGCGGAGCGGCCGATCGTGATCTTCGGCAAGTGGCGCGGCGAGCCGCGCGGTCAGGTAGTCGTGACGGGATCCAGCGGCACCGGCGACTTCAGGCGGACTTTGTCGGTGAGCCACGTGGCGCCCGACACCTCGAATCGCGCGCTCCGCTACCTGTGGGCGCGAGCTCGCATCGCCGAGTTGTCCGACTTCGGAGATACGAGTGAGTCGGACGAGACGCGGCGGCAGTTGGTTTCGCTCGGCCTCTCCTATGGCCTGCTCACGCGTCACACTTCGTTCATCGCCGTCCACGAGGTGGTACGCGAATCCGTCGAGCCCGGCGAGGACGTGGTGCAGCCGCTCCCGCTGCCGGCCGGCGTGAGCGATCTGGCGGTCGGCGGCATGGGTTCCGGCGATGAGCCTGGCCTGGCTTGGCTGTTCGCCGTCATGCTCATCGCGGGTCTCGGCCTGTGCCTCAGGCCGCGCTCGCTCGCGGCCGGGGTGTGATGAACATGTACGAGCCAACGGGCCGGGTCTGGCGTGCGCGCGTCGCGCACGCAGCCGTGGCCGCGCTCGCGCTGGGCATCGCGTGGGCCCTGAAGCACTTCTACAGCCGTGCGACGTTCGAGGACCTGCGTTGGGTCCTGGCCCCCAGCACGAGACTCGTGGAGTGGATCACCAGCATCCGGTTCGAGCTCGAGCCTCGCCAGGGGTATCTCAGTCGCGAACACCTCTACGCGATCGTCCCGTCCTGCGCCGGGGTGAACTTCATGATCGCCGCGTTCGCGAGCCTCTCGCTTGGACTCCTGCACACCCGCTCGAGCATTCGAGGAAAGCTGGAGCTTGTGGGGATCAGCGCGCTCGCCGCCTACTTCACGACCCTGCTCGCCAACGCCGTCCGCATCGCCATCGCGATCCCTCTGCACGATGCCCGAGTCTCGTTCGGACTGCTGACTCCCGATCGGCTCCACACCGTGGTGGGGGTCGTCGTCTACTTCGTGTTCCTCTGCCTGCTGTTCACAGCTGGGGCGAAGGCGACCGGGGCGCGACATGAACTCGCCCCGTGACCATTCGCCGGGGCCACGACTCCCGATGATGCTCGTTCCATTGCTCGCCTACATCGGCGTGACCGTGCTCGCGCCCGCGATCAATGGTGCCGCGCGACGTGAGGGATTCTGGGAGCACGCCGTGATCACTTTGACGCTCTCGGGACTGATGACGTGCGCCAGGCTCGCGGTGCGGCCGCGTCAGCGCCGGAACGACACCGTCGCGGCGATGGCAGGGGCGAAGGGGTATTCGGTCGAGGCGAGGTCCCGGCCTTCGGAGTCCTTGATCCGGAGCCGGCCCTTGGCCAGGCCGCCCGCGTAGAGATCGAGCTTGAACATCGGTCCCAGCTTTCGGGAGAGCCGCGCGAACATCGGCAGGCTGCTCGTCTCGCCAACCTGCCCGGAATACGCCCCGCCGCTGGCAAGGCGATAGCGGTCCGAGCGGACGACCCCGCCGGCAGCCAGCTCCCATTCAGGCGAGAGCGTGCAACGCAACTCGATCCCGGAGCCTCCCACGGGTCCCGCGGAGAGCGCGTTCGCGACTCGCAGCCGGTCGTTCAGCTTCCAGTTGACGATGGCGAACGGAGACTTCTTCACCGAGTAGAACTGCCGATTGACACTCACGCCCGCACCCAGTGTCAGGTCGGGATTGAACACCTTCACCACGCTCACCGCCGCGCCGTAGGTCAGCGCGTCGTCGAGGTTCGCCCCGGCGTCGGAGGCCCACTCGACTGTGGGTGCGAGCCCGACCAGGAGCGTGCGAGAGAGCGCGAGGCTCAGGTTCAGACCGACGCTGTTCCGGCGAAGGTCCCGCCACGGGGGCGTGCCTCCGAAGGCCGCAGGCGAGTTCATGTGCCAGCGCTCGGAGGCGTGGCGCAACGAGACACCGGCCGCGAATGCCGGGACGAACTGCCGCGTCAGACCTGCGCCGATCGCCGCCCGGCTCCAGGACGCTTCTCCGCCCTCATCCAGCGCCGCCTCGAACTGCTGTACGCCGGTGACCGAGGCCGAGATCGTATTCGTGCCGGGCGGATTCCCCTGCGCGGACGCACGCGGGCCGGCGAAGAGGAGAAGGCCAAAGCAGCACGCGACGCGGGTCACGAAGATACGATGCATGTGGCCTCCTGGAGATCGGGGGAGTGTGATCGGGGAGTCCGTCACGACGGCTTCCGGACATCGGCTCATCGGGGCACATTCCCGATGGTGTGTTTACCGCACCAGTCGTTCACGGTCGCGGTATAGCGTTCGGGATCGGCGTTCCAGGCTTCGACGTGATTGGCCTGCTCGATCCGGACCAAAGTGACCTGGTCGGGCAATGCGCGGGCATAGGCCTCGCTCGTCGTTACGGGCACGAATTGGTCGTGGATGCCGTGGAAGATGAGGATGGGTGCGGTGAAGCCGTCGTGATGGGTCACGCGATCGAGCTGATTCCAATCAAGCCTCGCACGCATGCCCGCGAGCTGCTGGGCGAACCACGTCGCGACTGCCGGGACGCCGAGCACGCGGCTTCGATGGGCGAGCGTCGCATTCCAGTCCAGGACGGGCGCCTCGAGGATGACGCCCCTCACCCGCCCCGCCAGTGGTGATCGCGACATGAACTGCATCGTGATCTGTCCGCCCATGCTGTAGCTCGCGAGCACCACGTCGCGTGCTCCGTGAGAGAGTGCGTAGCGCACCGCCGCCTCGACGTCACGCCACTCCGTGAGCCCCAGGTGGTAGAGCCCGTCCGGTGAGTGCGGCGCGTCCAGGTCATTGCGATAGGTCACGAGCAGTCCCGGCAGTCCGCGGGCGGAGAGCACCGAGAGCGTGCGCAACCCCTCGGCCCGATTCGCGCCGATGCCATGGACGAAAACTGCCCAGGTGGAGTCGGGCCCGGGCACGAACCAGGCGGGGTGCGTTCCGAGCGGGCCATCGAACACTCTCGTCTCGTAGCTGAGGCCGAGCAGGATGCGAGGGTTCGCGGACCTCGATACGCCTCGAAGGCTCGCCCATCCACCCACGGGTGGCTGGCCGATCACCGATTCATACTCGCGGACGACACTGCTGTCATCCGAGGCCAACACGCGGCCGATACGCGCAAAACCGTCTTCCCACTGGAGCGCCCACGCTCCGGGCTCAAGGCTTTGGCGGTCCCGCGACAATCGGATACGGCTCGAGTCCGCCGCGAGCACGCGCTGCTCACGGAGCGTCGAGGCCTGTCGCGGCCCGACGATCAGCTCCGAGTAACGCCAGATGGCCCCTGCGAGATACATCATCACCGCCGTGAGCGCCGCGGCCACGATCCAACGGAGGGCGGTGCGCATGCGGGCGGCAGCGGGCGACGTCGGGGTCATCGGGTTTTCGCGGTCGGGTTCATGGGTTCGCGGGCTTGGGTCCGTGCTTGCGTCCAGAGGCGGTCGTCAGCGAATCGAGGGGGAGTTCGATCGTGCGCGACCTCGTCCCCGTAACCATTTGCGGGCGCACGCTAGCACACGCGCGGGAGCAACTGCGCTTGGGATGGGGCTTTGCCCGAGGCGAAGCACTTCGTCCGACGAGAAGGGCTGGGACCTCGAAAGCGGTGCCTTGTTCGCGGAAGATCGCGGATCGAGGGGCCACTTCTCGAACGTGCTAGCCTGAACGCTTCATGAGCGTCGGCTCGCCCCGACTTGGTGGGCTGTGGAGCCCCGAAGTTGATCGAAAGCGGTGCGCGGCGGTCGATCGGAGAGCGCGTGGCTGTACCCGATGATCCCAACACAGGACGTGCCCGCATGGCTGCCAGCACTCCGGAAGCCACAGGCGACTTGTACCTGGTTCCCACTCCCCCGATCCAATGAACTTCCCGTCGCGCAGATCGACCTGGGTATTCGTCGGGTGCTTACTGGTCGTGATCGCCGCGGTGGGCGTCTACGTCCAGCACAGGATCTCGCGCCCGCTGGTGCTGGATGCTCCTCCGCCGCACGTGGTCGCTGACTCCGTGAACGCGATCCCCGAGTTTGCGGCGTCCGCGATCGAAGTGTTGGTGACCTACAACTTGAGCACGGCGGTGGATTCACTCGAAGCCGCGGTGCCGCGCACGTACGGCGACATCGAGCAGCGGCTGCCGATCGCAAGCAACATCCGCACGAGCTTCGCTTACGCGGTGAGCCGGACACCGTTTCGCGTGCGTGTCAACGGGCAGACGCTCTCGATCTCGGCCGACGTCGAATACCAAGGTCGTGTGTGGTATCGCCCACCCCTCGGCCCCGAGCTGGGTGCGGGGTGCGGTACGGGAGACGAGCCCCGCCCGCGCGTGCGCGCGACACTCGTCTCCACCGGCCAGCTGACGCCAGGCTGGCAGCTGCGTACAAACACCCGCGTGCTGCGCCTGGAGCCTTACAGCGACGAGGCACGCGACCGATGCCGGCTGACCATATTGCGAATCGACGTCACCGACCGGGTGATCGAGGCGACGCGAAACATGCTCGAGAAGCACTTGCAGAAGTTCGACCAGGCCGTGCTCCGCTGGCCTGTGCGGGCCAAGTTCGAAAAGCTCTGGACGCAGCTCCAGCGGCGTATCCTCCTCACCCGAGGCGTATACTTGGAGATTAATCCGTACGCGGCGCAGCTCGGATCGCTCAGCGTTGTGGGGGACACCGTCACCGCGCGGCTGCGAATGATCGCCTCGCCGCGTGTCGTCACCGGTGGTCAGTCGGGCGAGCTCCACCCGCTGCCGCCGCTGCAGGCGGGTGGCGACGATTCATCCGGAGTGCATGTCGTCGTCGATGGGTCGTTCACCTACCCGGGCGCGAGCGCCCTCCTCCGCAAGG
>JANNKI010000325.1:0-5420 GCA_031396225.1 bacterium
CCACATCGTGCACCTGGCGGCGGGCGCCGACCTCGAGCGAGCGCTCGAAGCGCTGCGCGCGCTCCCCGAGGTGGCTTCCGCCGACCCGATCGCGGTGCTGCCGGTATCGGCGCTGCCCAACGACTCGCTCACGTTCGCCACGTGGTGGCTCTTCAAGGACCAGGCGGCGCGCACCGACATCCGCGCTCCGGAAGCGTGGCAGGTGACCACCGGTGATACGTCCGTGGTGGTGGCCATCCTCGATACCGGCATCATTCCGTGGCACCCGGATCTCGGCGGCCGTGCCGGCGAGCGCGGCCAACTCTGGTACAACTGGGTGGAACGCGCCGGCACTCCCGGTGTGGACGATGATGGCAACGGCTACGTGGACGACGTCGCGGGTTGGGACTTCGTCTCGGCGGGCACACTGGCCGCCGCGGGCGAGGACGCATTGAACGAGGACAACGACCCCAACGACTGGGGTGGGCACGGCACGGCGATCGCCGGCATCGTCGGTGCGATCGCGGGCAATGGCATCGGGCTCGCGGGCGTGTCGCCTCAAGTCAGGCTGATGGCGCTGCGCATGGGCTGGCTCTCGGGGGGCTCCCTGCCGCCGGCAGGCAATGTGGATATGTCCTACGCGGCCGCCGCCATCCGTTACGCCACGCGCAACGGCGCGCACGTCCTCAATTGCTCGTGGCAGTCCCAGAACCAGGCAGGGCTGGATGCCGCGGTCACCGCGGCCACGCGCGCGGGCATCGTGGTGGTGAACGCCGCTGGCAACTTCGGCACGGGCTTCACCTACCTGGGCCAGCGCGACGACGTCGTGGCGGTGAGCGCCACCGACTCCACCGACATGGTGTGGAGCAACTCCGTCGTGGGTCCGTGGGTGGACCTGTCGGCGGGTGGGGTGAGTATGACCTCGACCATGTTTCAGCGCGTTTCTCTCGACAGCATTGGCGGGCGCACGCCGGCTTACAGAGGATTCATGAACGGCACGTCGTTCTCCGCGCCGCAGGTGGCCGGGGCCGTGGCATTACTACAATCGCAGCGCCGCGCGCAGGGCGCCGACCCACTCACGCCGGCGGGTGTGCTGCTGCGTCTGCGCGAGACCACCGACGACATCCGTTCCCAGAATCCGATCGTCAGCAGCGGCTATGGCACCGGTCGGCTGAACCTGCTCCGTGCGCTCACCGATCCGCCGCGCTCGCTGGCGGTGCGTGCGCGTGCACGCAGCGTCGGCGCGCCGGTCGTGCTGCGCTTCAACACCGGTCGCGTGCTCGTGGTGGTCGCGATGAGTGACCGCTCGATCGTGGCGTGCGACGGCGCCACCGGCGACACGGTATGGGTGCGCGCGTTGCCCGCGGCGCCCTCGGGGCAGATGGCCGTTGCGGAGTTCGGGCAGCCCAGAGGCGCGCTGATCGTGGTGCCCGGTCTCAACGGCACGGTGTTCGCACTGCACGAGGACGGTCGCCCGGCTCTGGGCTGGCCGGCGATGGCGCAGGCCGGCACGAACATGAGCGCGGGTGCGGTGTTCGCGGACCTGGACGGCGACGGCGTGCCCGAGGTGGTGGCGGGCGGCACGGCGATCTCGGGGAGCAGGCTCTGGGCATGGAGAGCCGACGGCACGCTGCTCTCCGGTTTCCCGTTCGATCCCGGCGCGCTCGGCATGTCGGCGCCCGCCGCGGGCGAGCTGGACGGCGTGCCCGGCGCCGAGCTGGCGTTCACGGATGGCAACGGCGCGCTGCGCGTGGTGCGCGGCGACGGTCTCGAACTGGCGGGATTCCCGAGCGCGACGGCCAGTTCCGCGCGTGCGCCCGTGCTGGCGCGGCTGGGCGGGCCCGGCACGCCGGCGAGCGTGCTGGTCGCTTCGGCGGGAGCCCTCACGGCTTACGCCGCCGACGGCTCGATGCGCTGGGCCGCGGCGGTCTCCGGCACGCCGGTGCAGGACCCCGCCCTCGCCGATCTGGATGGCGATGGCGTGGACGAGATCGTGCTCGCCACGAGCACACCCCACGCCATCGTGGTGCTGGCCGCGAACGGCGCGCCGTTCGTGGGCCGACCGGGCTGGCCCGCGCCACTCGCGGCCCCGGCGGCGGGGCCGATGGTCGTGGGTCCGCTCGCTCCCGCGCACGGGCCCAGCGTGATGTTCTTCCAGAGCGGCGCGCTCGCGGCATTGGACGACAGCGCGCATGTGATCGCGTCGTTCCCCAAGCCGGGCGGAGCGGGGCAGGCACCGTCGCTCGCCAACCTCGACGGCGACGATGCCACCGAGGTCGCTGCCGGCGCGGCACTCGCCGACTCCAACCTCTACACGTACGACGCGGGAGCGGGCACCTGGGCCGAGCCGCTTGCGCACTGGTCCACGCCGCGCGGGGACTTCGCGCGCACCGCGAGCCACGCCACGGGCACTCCGGCGCCACTGGTCCTGGACCGCGTGCGACCCGCTGCGGTCGCGAATCTCGAGGCGACAGCGCTCGGCACGACGTCCGTGCGGGTCACCTGGAACGTGACGGGTGACGATAGCCTGACTGGCACGGCCTCCGATGTGGTGCTGCGCCGCGCCACCTTCCCGCTGGACGACGCCAACTTCCAGAGCGGCTTCTTCGTTCCCACGAACGCGCCCGGCCCGCCGGGTTCCGCGGACACCGTGCTGGTCGCACCGCTGCCCGAGGGCACCACGTGGTGGTTCGCGCTGCGCGTTCTGGATCGCGCGGGCAATCCCAGCGCGGTCTCGAACACCGACTCCGCCGCGGTTTTCGGGCTGGCCCCGGCCGCCATCGCCGACCTGCGCGCTTTGGCGGTGGGCGAGACCACCGTCGTGCTCACCTGGACGGCCACGGGTGAGGATGGCGGCGTGGGACGGCCTCAGAGCTACCAGATCTCGGGCTCGACCCAGCCGCTCGATGCCTCCAACGTGGACGCCGCGCCGCTGCAGATCCGTCGGCCAGCCCTTTACGACGCCGGTCAGGGCGAAACGACGGCGGTGTTCCGGCTCACCTCTGGCAGGCGTTGGCGGTTCGCGGTGCGCGGCTTGGACCGCGCCCAGACGCTGGGCCCGATCTCCAACGTGCTCGAGGTGGTGACCCCGGTGGGGGGTGCACTCACGGGCCGCTCGGGGCTGGCGCTCGCCCCGCGACCCATGCCGGCCACGGGAGACGTCACCGTGGACTGGCAGGGCGATCCCGGCGGAACGACGCCGCACTGGCTGCTGGTCTACGACCTCTCGGGCCGCGAACGGCGACGGATCGCGCTGGGAAACGAGCCGGGAGGTTCCTACCTGTGGAACGGCCGGGACGGAGACTCTCGTCTCCTCCCGGCCGGCCTTTACTTCCTTCGTCTCGTGAGCGGTGCGCGCCACGCGGACTCCCGCGTGGTGTTCATCCGTTGAACGGCGCCTCGCGGCGGATCAGAAGTCCCCTTCGGTTCCACGGCCCGGGTCCGACTTGGGCAGCATGCCTTCCCAGCCGATGCGCTCCACCGAGACCGACCCGGTGAACGCGCTCGGCACGTCGTTGGTGCCGATGGCCCGTACACGGTAGTACTCCGTCGTGTTCTCGCCGACCAGCGGCAGCAGGAGGTCCGTGCTGGACGCGTCCACCGAGGCCAGCAGCGAACTGGTGGCACCTGGGCCGGCGGAGACATGGATCTCGTAACCTGCCACGCTCGCCGAAGCGCTCGCGTCCCACACGAGCCAGTCGCGGTTGATCGAGGCATCCGTGCTCGAGTGCAGGTTCGTGGGAGCCTGCGGCGGCGCGTTGTCGATGGGACTGGTGGGCGATGTGGCATCGGAGTTACATCCGACGAGCGAAGCGGCCATGACGCCGAGCAGCAACGCCGAAACGAGATGACGACGGGGGATCACGGGCGACCTCCAGGTGAACGGCGGAACCGGGGGAGAGCGGCCTCCAAGCCAGGAGCCCGGGTTCCCACACGACGGGGCGTGCCTTTGCAACCCCGGTGCCAGACGCATCAGGGAGAGGTGCACGGCGCATGACTCACGCATTGACATGCACTAAGCGTTCCTCGGGCGGATGCCCCACTCGTGCGGGTCGCGCGGGCGTGTGCGCGATGCAACGATGCGCGCTCGATGCCGTTGCGAGGTGCTTGCGGCTCGCGAGCCTGGCGCTCCTCCTTATAGGTGTGTTTCCGGGGGCGGATGCGTGGTGTGCCACGCTCGGCGGCCCGCTCGGGTGGCCGCTCACGCGACCTGCGCGCGTGCTCACCGGAGGCTTCGGCGAAGCGCGCTCCAATCACTTCCATGCCGGGCTCGACCTCTCGACCGGCGGCCGCGTCGGCGCCGAGGTGCACGCGCCGGCGGACGTATGGGTCGAGCGCGTGCGCGCATCGGGCGTGGGCTACGGCCGATCGCTCTACCTGCGCACCGCCGACGGCCGGCTGCTCGTGTTCGGGCATCTCGACGCGTTCTCGGCCGGAGTCGCCGCGTTCGTGGACTCGGTGCAGCGCGCCACGGGCGACTACGAGCAGGACCTGTGGCCGCCCGAGCGACGCTTTCGTTACGCGGCTGGCGCGCGCGTGGGCTGGACTGGCCAGAGCGGCGCGGGGCCGCCGCACCTGCACGTGGAGGTGCGCCACGGCGACTTCGCGCTCAATCCCTTGCTCGCAGGGCTCGCGGTGCCCGACACGGTGCCGCCGAGGCTCGAGCGGCTCATTCTCGAGCCGTTGGACGAGCACTCGTGGGTCGAGCGCGGCGCCGCACCCTTTTCGCACGCGCTGCGCGCGCGCGCCGACACGCTCGTGGTGGAAGGCCGCGCGCGCTTGACGCTGGTCGCGAGCGACGCCACGAACGCCTCGCGCGGGCTGCCCGTGCACGCGCTCGGCGCGCGCTGGGACAACGCGTGGGTCGAGTGCCGCTTGGATAGCGTGTCGTGGGCAGGCGAGATGGCGCAGGTGGGCTGGTTGCTGGATCGCGGTCGCGTCACGGGTAGCGACGGCGTCATCCTGGACGCGCCCGCGGGCTGGCGACCGCGCTTCCTGGCGAGCAGCCGGCCGGAGGGCCTGGCCGTTGAACTCGTGCAGGTGGCCGCGGGCGCGCCGGCACGAGCACTGGACCTCCACGCGCGCGATGCGGCCGGACACGAGGTGACGCGGCGCGTGTGGCTGCGCGCTCCGCTGCGGCACGAGCGCGGCCCCGCGAGCCCACGTTCGCGAGTTCCCGCGCATCGCAAAGGCAAGGCGCGGGCGAGCGCGCCGTCACCGCGCTGGGCGTTCGCCTGCCTGCCGGACCAGCGTGTGCGCGTGCGGGTGAGCGGCGTGAACGTGAGCTTGGGCGATGTACACATCGAACGCGGGCTCACGCGCGGCACGCCGGATGACGGCGCGGTCGCCACGTGGGACGGCGCTGCATGGAGCGCGGTGCTGCACGTGAGCGGCACGCCGGATCCCGAGGGCTTCTGGATCAGGGGCAAGCTCGCGAGCGG
>JANNKI010000332.1:0-10534 GCA_031396225.1 bacterium
CCACATCGTCGGGGCTGCCGATGATGAGCGGCGTGCGCTGGTGCAGCGCCGCGGGCGCCAGGTCCATGATGCGCTGGCTGCCGTTGCTGGCCGATCCGCCTGCCTGCTCGGCCACGAACGCGAGCGGCGCCGCCTCGTAGAGCAGGCGCAGCTTGCCGTTTGGGTTCTTCTTGTCGCCCGGGTACAGGTAGACACCGCCGTAGAGCAGGTTGCGGTGGAAGTCGGCCACCAGGGAGCCCACGTAGCGCGCGCTGTACGGCCGGCCGGTCGCCTTGTCCTCGCACTTGAGCCAGTCCACGTAGCGCTTCACGCCGTCGGACCAGTTCATGTAGTTGCCCTCGTTCGCACTGTAGATGTGCCCGCGCTTGGGCGTGCGGATGTTCGGGTGCGACAGCAGGAACTCGCCGATGCTGGGCTCGTAAGTGAAGCCATGCACGCCGTCGCCCGTCGTGTACACGAGCATCGTGCTGGAGCCGTAGAGCACGTAGCCCGCGCACAGCTGCCGGCGTCCTGCCTGCAGCACGTCTTCGTGGGTGCCACGCCCGGTGCGTGTGAGGCGAGGCAGAATGGAGAAGATGGTGCCGATGTTCACGTTCGCGTCGATGTTCGACGAGCCGTCGAGCGGGTCGAAGTTCACCACGTAGCGCCCGATGGGCACGCCGTCGGTGACCTGCACGATGTCTTCGTCCTCCTCCGATGCGATCACCGCGAGCTGTCCGGTGGAGCCCAGCACGCGCATGATGGTCTCGTGCGCGAACACGTCCAGCTTCTGCACCTTCTCGCCCTGCACGTTCGTGGTGCCGGTCGCACCCAGCACGTCCACGAGCCCCGCGCGGATGACCGCCTTGTTGATCATCTTGGCGGCCAGCGCGACATCCAGGAGCAGGCTGGTGAACTGCCCGCTCGCCTCGGGGTGCATGCGTTCCTGCTGCAGGACGAACTGCGCGAGCGTCACCGCGCGGTCGCTCATGGCGGTCTCCGTGGTCAATCCGAGAGGCCCGTGACGTCCTCGGGACCCTTGGCGGCCCCGACGGACTCGACGAACACCGGGAACGAGCCCGGCACGAACGGGGCGTGGCTGGCCGCGACCTCGCGGGTGTCCTGCGTACGGAGCTGCGTGAGCAGGAACGTGAAGCGCTCCTCCAGTCGTTCGCCGATCGCGCCGCGCACGTCGGCTGGCAGCGCCCACAGTTCGAGCTTCCGGCCGCCGAGCGCCTTCTTGCGCACCTTGTAGAAGAACTGCTCGTCGGTGTCGGTGGCCTTGCGGTCGGCTGCCTCGCTCGTGCGCAGCTCCTCGTAGATCGCTTTCTTGAGATCCGCCGGGAACGCGGGGTGATCGAAGATCATGTTCTGGAACTCGGTCGCCAGGTGGATCTCGCACGCCCCGCGCTTCGTGAACTCGCCGAACAGTTCCGAGGGGAGCGTCGAGGCGCCGTGCTGCACCGCGCCGGCGAATCCATAGCGCTCGCGCGACAGCTTCGAGAGCGCTTCGAGCGTGTCGAAGTCGAGCTTGACCTTGGCGATGGTGCCGTCCGGCAGCGGCATGCCGCCGTGACTGGTGCCGGTCTGGATCGAAATCTTGCTCATCCCGGCGGCACCGGGGGCCAGGCGGGCCAGCGTCTCGCGGAACACCTTCATATAGGCGTGAAGCTCCTCGGGCGTCGAGTTCTTGCCGCCCACCTCGCCGATCTCGCCGCCCACCGACACCGTCACGCCCGCAGGCTCGTGTTGCCGGATGAACGCGGCGATCTCGGCGCACAGCCGGCCATTCAGGGCCTGCTGCTCGGCGTGCGTGGGTTTGTCGAGGTCCACCAGCGTCGAGGTGTCCACGTCGATGTTGTAGAACCCGGCCCTGAGCGCCTCGGCGGTCAAGTCGAGCACCGTGCGCATCTCGCCGGAAGGGTCCGCCACGTATTTCTTCGCGTTGATCTGGAAGTGGTCACCCTGGATGAACACCGGCCCGGTCCAGCCTTCGCGCAACGCGGCGGCCATGATCACGAACGTGTACTCGGCCGGCCGCTGTCCGGTGTAGCTGATCTCGGAGCGCGCGATCTCGCAGATCACGGCGCCGGCGGAGAGCTTACGGCGAGCGCGGAACAGGGCGCGCGCCGAGTCGTACGCCAGGCCACGGATGTTGATGGCAGGCACGGTGAACGTGGCGGGCACCTCGCCGCGACCGCGCGCGAGGTAGAGGTCGTGGATCGAGGCGGGGTAGAGCCCGACCGAGCGGCACTGGTCCATGACGCCCTGGCGGGCGGCTTCCTTGACGCCCGCGGGGCCGAACACGCCCGCGCGAACCAAGCGGTCCAGGGCATCGCCGTTGCCGGTCGCGAGCACCGCGATGGCCTGGCGCACTTCATCCAGGGTCTTCAATCCGGTCAGCATGCGGGGGGGACTCCTGAGATCCGCGCGTCCTGCGCAGGGGCCAGGCAGGAGGCGCCGAAGGACGCGCCCTCAAGGCATCGGAGTGCAACGGGAACGATCGTCGTCGACATTATAGCCCCGCGACCGAGGGCAGGTAAACGATTGCGGTCGGCACGGCTGCGGAATCGGCCCCTGGCGTCAAGGCAGAGGGATCGATGGCGGCCGCGAGCATCGCCCGGGGGCGAATCGCGCGGCTAGCTCGTGGCCGCGCCCAGCGCGACGATGCCGTCACGCGACTGGCGCAACTCGGCGAAGCGGTGCGGATCGAACGAAGCGATCGCCGGCGCTCGCTTGAACGCGAGGACATCGGTCAGGTCCTCCGTGCACGCCGCGGCCATGCCCATGCCGTGGCCGGTGAAGCCGGCGCAGATGGCCAGGTGGTGCGCGGCGTCGAGCCAGCCCACCAGCGGACGACCGTCGCGGGCGAAGCCCATCGTGCCCGCCCAGCGGTACTCGATCGGGGCGCCGCCGGGCACCAGATCGGCCAGGCCCTGCTCGATGGACTGCTGGATGCCGGGCGTGGTGGTGGTCTCGTAGCTCGACTCGGCCTCGAACGCCGTGTTGCGCCAGCCGCCGATCAACAGGCGGCCGTCGGCGAGTTGCCGCCAGTACTGGTAGCCATAGTTCGCGTAGATGGGGCGCGGGTCCAGCCGCACATCGAGCGGGGCGGTCGCGAGCATCTGGCCGCGCCTCGGCATGATGAGCGGTTCGAGCGCCGGCACCAGCTGCGGCGCCCACGCGTTGGTGGCCAGCACCAGCGTGCGGCCACGCGCGCGATGACCGTTCGAGTGCGCCTCCCACACGCCGTCCTGCCAGCGGGCCCCAGTCACGCGCGAGGCCTCGTGCAGGTGCGCGCCTCGCCGTGCCGCTTCGGCGGCCAGGCCGTGCAGGAAGTGCACGGGGTGGATCACACCGTCCTCGGGCACCTCGAACGCGCCATGGAAACGATCGCGCGCGTGTTCCGGCAGCACGTCCGCGATCGCGATCTCGCGCATGGGGAAACCGTCATGCTTGAGCTCCGGCAGGGAATCGCGCAGGTCCTCGGTCTCGCCCTCGGTGCGCGTGAGCCGCAGGCTCCCGGTGAGCCGGTAGTCGCACTCGATGCGCAGCGACTGCGTCAGGTGCGCCAGGCGCTGATGGGTGCGGCGGCTTATCTGAAGAAAGGCGCGCGCGCCCTCGCGGCCCCAGAGCGCGATGCGCTCGGCGTAGGGCTCGGCGGGAATGGCGAGCAGGAAACCGGCGTTGCGACCGCTGGCCTCGCCGGCCATGCGTCCAGCATCGAGCACCGCCACGCGCGAACCCTGTTCGAGTAGCGTCCACGCCAGCGTGAGCCCGGTGATGCCGCCGCCCACGACGATGACGTCCACGTCGAGGTCGTCGGCGAGCGGGGGGTAGGCCGGGCCGGGTGTGGCCCACCAGAACGAAGGAGGTGTCGGGGAGGGAGTGGCCATCGCCTGCATTCTGCGGGTGGACCGCGGTCGCGGCAAGTGCGCGCCATCGTTGACACTCCTCGGTGCAGGGGCTTCAATCCCCTGGATCGGCCCCCCTCGGCCGTACGCGTGACCCCTGCGGAGTACCCCCATTGGACACCCGGCAAAAGCTGGTTTGTCGCCTGCGCGTGAACGGTGACGTGCGCGAGTGCGCGACCACCCCGCACACCACGCTGCTCGAGGCGCTCCGCTACGGCCTGGCGCTCACCGGTTCCAAGCAGGGCTGCGACAAGGGGGACTGCGGCGCTTGCACCGTGTTGGTGGACGGGGATCCGGTGCTCGCCTGCATCACGCTGGCGCTCGCCTGCGAGAGCCGCGACGTGCGCACCGTGGAAGGCATGGCCGATGGCGCCCGAGCGCACCCGCTCCAGGACGCGTTCGATGTGACCGGCGGCGCCCAATGCGGCTTCTGCACGCCGGGCATGCTCATGAGCGCCTGGGCGCTGCTCGAGCGCAACCGCAATCCCACGCGCGATGAGATCGCGCACGCGCTCTCGGGCAACCTGTGTCGGTGCACCGGCTACACCAAGATCCTCGACGCCGTCGAACTCGCGGCGCGCGAGCTGCGCGAGCGAGACGGCGGGAGCAGGCCGTCGTGAGCAAGCCCAGGGCGCCGCGCGCGGCGGGCGCCAGACCCAAGCCCGCGACGGGTCCGGCCCGAGCCGGCATGGCGATCCCCGAGGGTCGTCAGATGCCCGACGCCTCGCGCCTCACGCCGCCCGCGCACGAGGCGGGACGCACGGGACCGCCGAACGGTGACGCGTTCCACACCATCGGGAAGCGCAATCGCAAGGTCGAGGGGCTCGCCAAGGTCACCGGGCGCGCCGTGTTTGCCGACGACCTGACGCTCCCTCGCATGCTCCACGCCAAGCTCCTGCGCTCCATCCACGCCCACGCCCGCATCCTGGCCATCGATGCGAGCCAGGCGCTCGCCATGCCGGGCGTGCATGCGGTGGTGACCGGCAGGGACCTGCCGGAGTACTTCGGCATCATCCCGTGGACGCAGGACGAGCAGGCGTTGTGCGAGTCCAAGGCCCGCTACGTTGGCGACGCCATCGCCGCGGTGGCCGCGGACTCGGAACTGATCGCCGAGGAGGCATTGCGACTGATCAAGGTGTCCTACGAGGTGCTGCCGGCCATCACCAGCATCGAGGAAGCGCTCGCGCATCCCGAGAACCAGGTGAACGAGAAGGCGTCCGAGGGCAATCTCTCCAAGCACGTGCACCTCGAGTTCGGCCCGGTGGACGAGTTGCTCGAGGCCAGCGACGAGGTGGTCGAAGCCGAGTACTGGTACGAAGGCTCCACGCACGCCCCCATCGAGCCGCACTGCTGCGTGGCCGAGTACGACGCCACCGGTTTCCTCACCGTGTGGTCGAGCACTCAAGTCGTGCACTACCTGCATCGTGACCTCGCCAAGGTGCTCGGCCTGCCCACCCAGCGCATCCGCGTCATCCAGCCCGTGGTGGGCGGCGCATTCGGGGGAAAGAGCGAACCGTTTTCGCTCGAATTCTGCGCGGCCAAGCTGAGCATGCTGACCGGCCGCCCGGTGAAGATCCTGTACACGCGCGAGGAGGTGTTCTACGCGCACCGCGGCCGCCATCCGATGCTCCTCCACTACCGCACCGGTATCCGTCGCGACGGCTCGCTCACCGGAACCGACGCGCGCATCGCGATCGACGGCGGCGCCTACTCCAGCTTCGGGCTCGTGACCACTTACTACTCCGGGCAACTGCTCACCGCGCCCTACGCCATGCCGGCCTACCGGTTCGATTCCACGCGCGTTTTCACGAACAAGCCCTGTTGCGGCCCCAAGCGCGGGCATGGCTCTGTGCAGCCGCGCTTCGCGTTCGAGTGCCAGCTCGACAAGTTGGCCGAGCGCATCGGCATGGATCCCATCGCGGTGCGCCGCAAGAACTTCATCGGCGAGAACACGCGCACGGTGAACGGCCTGCGCGTCACCTCGAACGGCTTTCTCGAATGCCTGGACGCGGTCGAGCGCGCCTCGGACTGGAAGCGCCGCTGGCGGAATCTGCCGTACGGGCGCGGGCTCGGCGTGGCCGGCAGCATGTACATCTCGGGCACCAACTACTGCATCTACCCGAACGAGATGCCGCAGTCCGCGGTGCAGCTGAAGCTCGACCGCTCGGGGCGCGCCACGGTGTTCTGCGGCATCAGCGACATCGGCCAGGGCGCGGACTCTGTGCTGGCGTACATCGTGTGCGAGGAGCTGGGGCTGGACCTGCGCGACGTGCGCGTGGTGGCGGCCGACACGGACCTGACGCCGGTGGACCTCGGCTCGTACTCGAGCCGCGAGACGTTCATGTGCGGCAACGCCTGCCTGGACGCCGCGCGACAACTGCGCGAGCAGATCGCTTCCACGCTCGCCGAGCGCTGGGGCGTGCCGAAGGGCGAGCTGGTGCTTGCGAACGGCATGGCGGTTGCGGCGAGCGACCCGCACAAGTACGCCATGACGGTGAAGGACGCGATCCAGGCGGCCGAGGCGGCGCACGGAACGCTCGGGAGCGTGGGCTGGTACCAGTCCCCCAAGCTCGGCGGCGACTATCGCGGCGGCACCATCGGCGCCTCGCCGGCCTACTCGTTCACCGCGCACGTGGCCGAGGTGGATTGCGACCCCGAGACCGGGGAAGTGACCGTGAAGAAGATCTGGGTGGCGCACGACTGCGGGCGCGCGCTCTCGCCGGTGGCGGTGGAAGGGCAGATGGAAGGCAGCGCCTACATGGGCTTTGGCGAAGCGCTGTTCGAGACGCACACGTTCAAGCCTGCCACGGCGGCGCACGGGCCCGGCATCCATCACGGACCGAGCCTGCTCGACTATCGCATGCCCACGTCGCTCGATACGCCCGAGCTGGAGTCCATCATCATCGAGAGCGTGGACCCGGAGGGCCCCTACGGCGCCAAGGAGGCAGGCGAGGGCCCATTGCATCCGAGCGTGCCGGCCATCGCCAATGCCATCCACGACGCGCTCGGCGTTCGCTGCGACCGCCTGCCGTTCTCACCCCCCGCGGTGCTGGCGCTGCTCCAGGGCAGCGACGCGCGCGGGGCGTGGGAGCGCGCGCGACTCGGGCACGCCGGCGCGGGCGCGCGAGGCTGACATGCTCACCCTGCCCGTGTTCGAGTGGGTGCGTCCCGAGAGCCTGGACGCGGTCCTGCGCGAGTTGGCCGAACGCCCCGGTGAGTGCCTGCTCGTGGCCGGCGGCACCGATGCCGTGCCGAACCTGAAGCATCGCCTGCACGAGCCCAAGCGCGTGGTGTCGCTCGAGGGCGTGGCGGAGTTGCGCGAGGTGCGCGAGGACGCCGCCGGGCTCCACCTGGGGGCACGCGTCACGCTCACCGAGCTCACGCGGCTGCCCGCGCTGCAGCGCGACTTCGCGGCGGTGGCGCGGGCCGCGTCCATGGTGGCATCCCCGCAGATCCGCAACATGGGAACTCTTGGCGGCAACCTGTGCCTCGACACGCGCTGCACGTACTACAACCAGACGTATTTCTGGCGCGAGGCCCTGGGCTTCTGCCTCAAAAAGGACGGCGTGATCTGTCACGTCGTGCCGCAGGGCCGCCGCTGCGTGGCGGCGCACTCCTCGGACGTGGCTCCGGCGCTCATCGCCTACGGGGCGCAGGTGGAGATCGCTGGGCCCGACGGACGCCGGTGGGTGGCTTGCGACCAGTTCTTCGTTGGCGACGGCATTCACAACAATGTCCTCAAGGCCGACGAGCTCATGACGCAGGTGCTGTTGCCGGCCGCGGCACGCGGCCAGCGCGGCGCCTATCGGAAGCTCCGGCCGCGCAACGCGATCGATTTTCCCATGCTGTCCATCGCCGTGGCGGTTCGGGGCGACGCGGCGCGGATAGACACCGCGCGCATCGTCGTGAGCGCGCTCGGGGCAAAGCCCCGGGTCCTGGGCGGACTCGACGCGTTGGTGGCGGGGCGGCAGGCCGACGAGACCACGTTCGCCGCGGTGGCGGCGTCCGCTCACAAGCAGTGCCGACCGCTCACGAACGTGCCCTACGATGACGATTGGCGGCACGCGATGGTGCCGGTGCTGGTGACCCGCGCGCTGCGCGACGCCTTCGCGGACGGTGCCGCATGACCGACCCGCGCCCTCCTGGCCGGCCAGCGGCCGGCAACTCTGACGACGTGTGGTCGGTGCTCGCGCGGTGGCGTGACGAGGGCCGGCGGTTCGTGCTGCTCACCGTGGTCGAGTCGCGCGGGTTCACGCCGCAAAAGTCTGGCGGGCGCATGTTGCTCGGCGAGCGCGGCGAGATCGCGGGCACCATCGGCGGCGGGGCGATCGAACACGCCTGCTTGTCGGACGCACGCGCGATGCTGGCCGGCGGCCAGCAGACTCACAAGATGCTGCGTCGCCAGCTCACCAGCGAACTCGGGATGTGCTGCGGCGGCGAGATGGTGGTTCATCTCGAGGTGCTCGAAGCGCAGCCCCGGCTGGTGGTGTTCGGCGCCGGCCACGTGGCGCGGCCGCTCGCAGCCCTCGCGCACGACTGCGGTTTCGCGGTGACCGTTGTGGACGCGCGGCCCGAATGGCTGAACGAAGCGCGGTTCCCGCAGGCGACGCGCCTCGCGCGCGAGCCCGATGCCGCCGCCCGGGAGTGGCAGGCGGGCCCCGAGGACTACGCGGTGGTCACCACGCACGACCACACGCTGGACCAACGCGTCGTCCAGGAACTATTGCCCCAGCCGCTGCGCTTCACCGGGCTCATCGGCAGCCTCGCCAAGCAGCGCAAGTTCGCGCTGCGCCTGCGCGCCCGCGGCTTCACGGAGGAGCAGGTCGGGCGGCTGCGCTCGCCCGTGGGCCTGGCGATCGGCGCGCGCACCCCCGAGGAGATCGCCGTGAGCATCGTGGCCGAACTGGTGGCCGTGCGCCGCGGCGGTACGCCGGAGCGCGGCTGGCTGCCCCCGGAACGCGTGGTCGCGCACGTGCGCGAAGCCGCGTCGCGGGTCACGTCGGATCAAGCGCTGAAAGCGTCGCAGGAGACACTGGCCGGAACCGAAGAGGGAGGTTCGTCGTGATCGTGGGCGTGCTGCTGGCCGCGGGTGCCTCGACCCGCATGGGCAGTCCCAAGGCGCTCGCCCGCTCACGCGGACAGTCATTCCTGGTGCGCGGCGTGCGCGCGCTCTGGTCGGTGTGCGACACCGTGGTGGTGGTCGTGGGCGCGCATGGCGAGCGCGTGTGCGAGGAGGCCGGCGAGGAATTCGAGACGCTCGT
The DNA here is from genome assembly GCA_031396225.1 of bacterium. Classification (GTDB taxonomy): domain Bacteria; phylum Eisenbacteria; class RBG-16-71-46; order RBG-16-71-46; family RBG-16-71-46; genus JAIOPA01. The sequence continues at coordinate 9,155 of JANNKI010000332.1, forward strand.
GGCCAAGGGCATGCTCGCACCCGACCTGAAAGCCGGCCCACGCGGCCGGAGCGGCGAACTCGAGGTGCGCTTCGCGTTCAACCGGCGCTGGGAGGACGGCATGTACTCGTCGGTGCGCGTCGGGCTCGCGAGCGCGCTCAAGCACCGGCCCCGGGGCATCCTGCTGCAGCCGGTCGACCACCCCGAAGTCCGGCCCGCCACGGTGCAGTCGCTGGGTGCGACGTTCGAGGCAGCACTCGTCGCGTTCGGCGGACGCAAGGCGAGCACGTTCGGCTACGCGTTGGTACCGCGCTACCGCGGCCGGCGCGGTCACCCCGTGGCGCTCTCGGCGGCGCTCGCGTCCGTGGTGTCCCGGGATCGCACGGCCACGGACCTTTCCGATGCCATCCGCCGGCACGCGCGCCTGGTGGGATACCTGGACGTGGCGGATCGCGGCGTCACGGTGAACCGCAACACGCCCGCGCGCACCACGCGGCGGAGCGGTTGAGGCGCGCCGCGCTAGCCGCCGTTCAGGCCTGCGAGGTACGCTCCACGATCGGTCGAAGGATCGCCGCCGCACGGCGGATGCCGCTGTCGATCAGTTCCTCGCTCATGCCGGCGAAGCCCAGCACGAGTGCTCCCCGGCCGCCAGGGCGGATTCGGAACTCGGACAGAGGCATGCAGGCGAAGTTCTCCGCGTGCAGCGCGGCCGCGGCTTCGGTGTCGGACACGCCGGGGTGCAGCCACGCCACGCGATTCACTCCGCCCTCGCAATCGCTGACCTCGAGCAGGTCGGCAGCGTGCTCCCGCACCGCGCGCAACAGGGCCTGGAGTCGTGCGGCGTAAAGCGTGCGCATGCGACGAAGGTGCCGGGAGAAATGGCCCTCGGTCATGAAGTCCGACATGGTCGCCTGGAGCAGGCCCGAAGACTGGCGGTCCATGACCTCGCGCGAGCGCACCATGGCGGGCAGCAGGTCCGGCGGCGCCACCAGGTAGCCCAGCCGAAGCGAGGAGAACATGACCTTGCTGAACGTGCCGGCGTAGAGCACCCGGCCATGTGGGTCGATGCCCTGCAGCGCAGCGAGCGGGCGCCCGCGATAGCGGCACTCGCTGGCATTGTCGTCCTCGAGGATCCAGCCGCCGCTTGTCTCGGCCCATTGGAGCAGTGCGCGGCGGCGTGACAGGCTCATGGTGACGCACATGGGATTCTGGTGGGAGGGCGTGACATAGGCGAGGCGGGCGTTCGGCTCGGCCTGTATGGCGGCCACCACGTCGAAGCCTTCCTCGTCCACGTTCACCGGGACGAGTCGCGCGCCCGCCGCCTCGAACACCCAGCGCGCGGCGAAGTAACCGGGGTCCTCGAAGAGCACCCGGTCGCCGACGTCCACCAGCACGTCGGTC
>JANNKI010000341.1:0-9265 GCA_031396225.1 bacterium
GGGGACTGGATCGCGTTCGAATCCGACGGGCAACGCAGCAGGGCGGCGCCGGAGGCGCCGCAACTCTAAAACGCCTGGGACGAGCCGAACGAGAATACCGGTTCCCGCCTTCCGTCGCGCGACGGCGACAGCGGGAACGCCACATCGAAGCGTGCCACCTGGTGGAGCGAGGCGTGCGGGAACGACAAGCGCAGGCCGAAGCCGGCGTCGTGATGCCACGGCTCTTCGTCCCCACCCGGGCCCCAGGCGCGTGCGGCGTCCACGAACACGGCGCCGCCCACGCTGGCCAGGTCCCAGACGCCGCGCGCGGCCACCCAGCGCATCTCGCCGTTGAATCGCCACAGTTGGGTCCCGGCCAACGCCTGTACCGGGTATGCACGCAGGCCGTTCAGGCCGCCCACGACGCTCTGCACCTCGCGCGGGGCGCGATCCGAAGCCTCGCCGTAAGCCGCGAGCACCACCGCCACGTCGCGCGCCGGTTGTTGGATCCAGCGCGCGTCCACCGCCCCGAGCGTCTCGCGCGGGCCCGCGCGCATGCGCGTGGAAAGTCGGACCCGCGCCATCCCGAACCCGAATCGGCGCGTCTCGCGGCCGGCCTCGAAGCGCAACTTGGCAAGACCCTCGTCCGCCGTGCTGCCGAACGCGCGCAGCACGAGCCCGCCCTCCATGCTCACGAGCGAGCCCACGTCGAAGTCCTCGACCGGATCGAACAGCTCGATCCCCCGCCGCTCGATGAAGTGCGGCTTCCAGAACGTCACGCGCACCGAGCCCGAGCGCAGCTTCAGCTCCTCTTCGCCTCCTGGGAACGAGATCGCGGCACCCGGCTCGGGCACCGTCACGCCGTAGCGACGGTCGTGCTGCGAGAGCGCGAACGCGAAGCGGCGCACGAGGCCGTCGGTGAAGCGACGCCCGACGCCGTACTCCAACTGCAGCAGCTCGAACTGGAATGGGAACTTCGCCACCACCTCGCCGGACTTGAACAAGCGCTGATCGGCGCTCGAGCGCCACCACGACACCGTCCACGAGCGCGGGTCGTCGAGTGCGCGGAACGGATCGCGCAGGTAGATCGCATTGGAAACGCCTCCGGTGCCCGTGCCGGCCTGGACCTGTGCCTCGAGTTGGCTACCCAGGATGCGCCTCGCGCCGACCGACGCGGTGCGCGTGCGCCCCGTGGGCTCCTCGCGGATCGCCACCGACACGCCGAGCCCCAGCCCCACCAGGTTGCGTTCGGTGAAGCCCACCGAACCGTAGGTCTTCCCGCTGGCTCGTTCCAGGTTGAGCTCGGGGTGCGTCGTCCACGTGTCGTGCGTCACGACGAGCACGTCCACGGAGTCGCCCACGAGCCGCGAGCGAATGGTGTCGGGCCTGATGTACTCGAGATTGCGGAGCAGTCGCTGGCTTTCGGCGATGCGGTCGGCCGTCCAGATCTGGCCGGGCTCGATGAGCAACTGCGCACGCACCGTGCCCTGCCGCGTGCGAACGTGCAGGCGGTTGGCGGTGCGGTAGATGCCGGCGAACCGCCCGGTCGGCGGCGGGTCGAAGATGTCGAAGCAGCGCACGTCGATCACGCGGATCGTGGCACCCTCGCAGCGCGCGCGCACCAGGCTGTCGCTGGCGGGGCCGTACGGCATGTCCGACATCACGGCCGGGCGGGCGGCCGGGGGCTCGGCCGCCGGCACCGCCGGCGTGTCGGCGGCGGACGCGACCCCGGAGTCGGGGACCGCCCGCGCGTGTGCGCGTATCGGCGAGGCCAGCCCCGTACATGTCATGAGCGCGAGGGCGCCGACCGCCACCCTCGCGCTCATGCGAGCCGCGGGCCGCTGGCCCGCGTCACCGCTTGCCGATGCGATCACGAGCGAGCTGGGCCTCCCCGCTCTGGGGGAATCGCTTCACCAGGTCCTCGAACGTCGTGCGTGATTCCGCCGTACGTCCGAGCCGTTCCTCGCACAGGCCCAGCTTGTAGAGCGCCGCGGGGGCGCGATCGCCACCACTCCAACGTGCGCCCACTCGGGCGTACTCGACGAGCGCGCTGTCGAACTGCGACTGGGCGAAGAAGCACTCGCCCGCCCCGTACTGCGCGTTGTCGGCGAGCTCCGAGTCCGGGAAGCGCCGCAGGTATTCGCGGTAGCTCCCGAGCGCCATGGCGTACCGGCCCTGCGTGAGGTCCTGCGTGGCCTGGTCGTAGAGCTGGGTGGGGTTCGGGCCCCCGGACGGCGTCACGCTCGGCGTGGTCGTGCCGCCGCTCGTGCCCCCGGAGGGGTTGGTCGGGGCGGGATCCGCCTGGCGCGGTGGCGCCTGTCGCTCCGACACGATCCGGAAGCGAGCCATGATGTCGTCCAGCTTGCCCTCGAGACGCCCGAGCGTCTCTTCGGTTTCGCGCGACGAGCTCGAGGTGGTGGCGCGCGTGGCATGCACCAGGTCCCGCTGCTCGGCCAACTCGCGCCGCGTGTCGTCGAGCGTGCGCGCGCTCACCGCGTCACGAACGTCCATGCTGTTGACCTGCGTGCGCAGGCTGTCGAGCCCGGACTTGAGCAGCGTCATCTGCGACGTGTAGCAACCGGGCGTGGCCGCCGCCGACACCAGGAGCACCAGCGCCAGCACTCCTCCCACCCGGCGGGAGCCCCGTCCGGACCGCGCGAGATCGCGCCGGCTCATCGCGGGGTGAACTCCACGCGGCGATTGCGTGACCACGCGGCCTCGTCGTGGCCCTCGTCGGCGGGACGCTCCTTGCCGTACGAGATGACGCGGAAGCGTGAACCGTCGATGCCTTGATCGGTGAGGTACTGCTGCACCGCCTCGGCGCGCTTCTGGCCCAGCGCCTGGTTGTATTCCACGGTGCCGCGCTCGTCGCAGTGGCCGTCCACCGACACGCTCAGCGCCGCGTTGTCGCGCATCATCTTGGCATTGGAGTCGAGGGCCGCACGCGCCCCGTCATCGAGCGTGAACGAGTCGTAGCCGAAGTAGATCACCTGAAGATCCCGCGCGGTCACGGTGGGCGTGCTCGGCGCGGGAGCGGGCTCGGAGGTTGGCGTGGAGGTCGGCGTGGGCGTGGTCTCGGTGGGGGCGGGTGCGGGCGGAACGGGCGTGGTGGCGGCTGGCTTCTTGGCGCAGCCGGTCACGGCGGCCAGCAGTACGGCGGCCAGCGCGAGTGAGCGGAATCGGGAGCTGAGATTCATGTCGGGGTCCTCCGGGCGAACAGACGTATCGGGCGGTGAACGGATCGGTGATGAGGTGGATCAGGGCCCGGTCGAGCGTCGCGGCGACCAGGCCGGGGACATGGTCTTCCGTCCGCCGGTGTCCAGCTTCCGGGGCACGGCGCCATCCAGATCGGTCACCCACAGACCGTACCTCCCATCGCGATTGGACGCGAACACGAGGTGACGGCCGTCGGCCGACCAGCGAGGGTTCTCGTTGTTCCCGCCGGTCACCGCGGGCTGCGCCCCGGTGCCATCGGCGCGGCAGGTCCAGATGTCGAATCCGCCGCCCACGCGTGTCACGAACGCAATGCGATCGCCCTTGGGCGACCACGCGGGCGAGTCGGTGTAGTCCACGTCGAACGAGAGTCGCCGGACATTGCCGCCGTCGGCGTCCATCAGGTAGACCTGCGGATTCCCGGAGCGGTCCGAGGTGAACGCCAACTCGCGCCCGGTCGGGGACCAGCACGGCGACGTGTCGATCGCGCGGTGGTTCGTGAGTCGCCGGGGGCTCCCGCCGCGCGCGTCGAGCGAATAGAGCTCGGCGTTCCCGTCTTGCGACAGCGTGCACACCACACGCTGGCCGTCTGGCGAATACGCCGCACTCGTGTTGAGACCCGGGCGCCCCGAGATGAGGTAGGGCTTGCGCAGATCCGGCGACATCACCCACACTTGGGGCCCACTGCCGCCGCGCCACGAGGTGAACAGCAGCAAGGATCCCTCCGGCGACCAACCGGGCGATTGGGCGATCGAGCGGTCGGCGGTGAGCGCGCGCGCGCCATGCCCGTCGGCATCCATCACCCACAGCTCCTTGTTGCGTCCCTCGTGCACCACGAACGCGATGCGTGAATCCGCCACGCCGCGCTCCCCGGTGATCTGCTGCACGCAGTCGTCCGAGAACTTGTGCAGCAGGCGGCGCCATTCCGACACCGGGCCCTGGTAATCGCGAACGAGGATCGCGCGCCGACCAGGGAAGTCGCGCAGCTCGCCGTCGAGCCGCACCTGCGAACCCGAGACCGTCCAGCGCCCGGACGCGACGAACTGCGCCGTCTGCGCCGCGGGATCCGGCGCCCACGCGCGGTCCACCTGGAACACGGCCGAAGCCTGGAGGTCGGCGGCGAGCACCTGATCGGCGTCGCGGCTCGCGGCCGGGCCGCTGCCGGTCCCCTTCAGCGCCTCGCAGCGAAGCGGCAGCCGTGCGAGCAGGCCGGTCTTGACGTCGATGCGTACATCGGCGCCTTGGGCCCTCGCGGAGCCGGACGGGCTCGCGAGCGCGAGCGCGATGGCGAACGAGAGCAGGAGGTGTCGTGAGTTCATCAGGGCCCCGTGTACTCGAAACCGAAGTGGATGCCGAGGTCCGCACCGGAGTAGCCGAGCGGCAACGGCGGGAGCTGCTCGGTGATCACCACCGCACGCAGCGCGGACTGATCAAAGGTCTCGTTCCCGCTCGCGATCTCGAGGCGCAGCGCCGAGATGGCACCGGAGCGCGACACGCGGAAGTACACCTCGACGCGTGCACCCGTCGCGGCGCCGGTGGGAGGAGTCCAGTTGCGCGCCACCTGCGCGCGCACCATCTGGAGGTAGTAGGCGAACTCGAAGTTGGCGTCGTCGACCGCCACCTGGCCCGAGAGCCCGCCGGCCACGGGCGCGTACGGCAGCATGGTGCGTTTGGTCGACGAGGTGCGCACCGGCTCGTCGGGCGAAGGCCGCCTGGCCTGGGGCTCCGCGGGCTTGGGCTGCTGCTTCACCTCGGGCTTCGGTTTGGGCCGCGCCTTCTCGATTCGCACGCCGTCCGACTCGTCCGGCGTGACCGCGTCGTTCGCGCGCACCACCGGCGCCGGTGGCGGCGGCGGCTCGGGCTCGCCGATGAGCGCCACCTGCACCACGTCAGGTCCGGGGATCACCACCGTGCGCGACGGACGCACCACGAACAGCACCGACAGGGCCGCGAGGTGCATGCCGGTGGAGGCCATCAGCGTGCCGCGCACTAGCGGCGCTCCGTCACGGGCTGGGTCACGAGGCCGAGCGACACCACTCCCGCCCGGCGCAGGCGCGCGATCAACGAGACGATGTCGCCGTATGGCACGCTCTGGTCCGCCTTGAGATAGACCGGGCGCTCCGTCGCGCGCGCGCGCTTGAGGGCGTCCTCGAACTGCCCCGAGGGCACCACGCGTTCCCCCACCGCGATGGCCCCGCCCTTACGCACGCTCACGATGAGTCCCTCGCGCACGTCGAGGCCGCTCGTGGCCACCTTGGGCAGGTCCACCTCGAGGCCGCCTTGTAGGAATGGCGCCGTCACCATGAAGATGATGAGTAGCACCAACACGACGTCCACCAGCGGCGTCACGTTGATCTCGGCCATGGGGCCGCGCTGCGACTGCAGCCTCATGAGTGCCGCGCTCCCAGGCGACGATCCACGTACTCGCTCGTGAACTGCGCGGCCGAGTGCCCGATCTCGCGCAGCTTGCCGAGGCAGTGGTTGTAGCCGATCACCGACGGGATCGCCGCCGCGAGCCCGGCGATGGTGGCGATGAGCGCCTCGGCGATGCCCGGCGCGACCACGACCAGCGTGGCGGAGCCCTGAGCGCCGATGTTCACGAACGAGACCATCACCCCCCACACCGTGCCCATGAGCCCGATGAACGGCGCGACGCTCCCCGTGGTGGCGAGAAAGCCCACGTGTCGCTCCAGAAGATTGACCGCTTCGTCCGCCGACCGGTCCATGGCGCGCTGTACCAGCTCGAAGCGCGCCGCCGAGCCCACGGAGTCGGAGGCGTGCTGCTCCGCGGCCTTGTGCCCGGCCAGCGCGGCCTTCGCCAGCACCGAGACCGGATGCTGATGGGCCGCCATGCGCAGGTCACCCGATGCGTCGAGCCCGCGGAAAGTGCTCAGGAAGCGGGCGTCTTGCACGCGCACGCGCGCGAACAGGCGCAGTCGGTCCCAGAGCACTGCCCACGAATACACGGACATGCCCACGAGCAGCAGCAGCACGGCCTTCGAGAACAGGCTCGCGTCCGCGATCAGCGCTGGAATGGACGAAGCGGCCCCCGCACCGGCCTGGAGCGGAAGCCACGCAAGAAACAAGGGCGCCACGGAGGCGATCATCTTCGGCTTCACCTTCCTTGTGAAGTCGCGCAGGTCCGCGACTGTTCGCGGACATCTTCGCCGGGAGAGCACATGCACGCTAGCACATGCCGTGCGCGCGCCCCAAGCTTGCCGGCGAGATGGACGGGGTATTCACTGCACAACCCCGGAACACCTCGCGAGCGCCGTCAAACCCATGAAAAATCCCGCCCCTCCACGTCACGCGCGAGGGCTTTGCGGTTACCCTTCTCCTGCGAACCACCGAACACGATCACCGTTGGCCCAGACCCGAGGGAGCCCGATGACTGGTTTCGCGACACCGCTTCGCATCAGCACCGCCGCGCTCGCGCTGATGCTGTTCGCGCCCCCCGACGCGCAGGCGCGCCAGGCGCCGGCGTTCTCGGTCAAGACGCTCGAGGGCAAAGCACTCAAGCTGACCGACCTGCGCAAGCGGCCGGTGATCGTGGATTTCTGGGCGACCTGGTGCGGTCCCTGCCGTGCGAGCATGCCGCACCTGTCCGCCATGCAGTCCCGCTACGAGAAGCAGGGGCTCGCGGTGATCGGCATGTCGGTGGACGAGAGCGGAGCCCAGAACGTACGGCGCTACGCTCAGAAGCTCGGCGTGAAGTTCACGCTCGCGATGGCGAACGACGAAGTGCTCGACGCCTACGGCCCGATCCGATCGATCCCGACCACGTTCTTCATCAACCGCCAGGGCGACATCGTGCGGCGCGTGGTGGGCTACATCGACGGCGAGACGATGGAGGATTACGTGAAGGAGATCGTCGAGTAGCGGCCTCGCTCCATCCCACGAACGACACGCTGAAGCGCCGCGGGGGCTATTCCCTGCGGCGCTTCGGCGTTCCGGCAGGCGCCTCCAAGGCCCCCCCCCGATCTCCAAAATCAGCTGGTGGGCCCACCCCGACCTGTTATCCTCGCTTGGGTACCGAAACGCAGCGGGAGTCCCTCGAGCGAAGGCACCATGAGCACTCGTAACGTCCCAGCGTTCGGAGCAGCCGCCACGGCGCTCGCGGCGCTCCTCTTCGCCCTACCGGCCTTGGCCCTCTGCCCGCCGATCTCGTTCGAGGCCCGCGTGAGCTACCCGGTGCCGAACTCGGCCGTGGCGGTGGTGTCCGCCGACTTCACCGGTGATGGCATTCCCGATCTGGCCGTCACACAGAGCGGTACGACAGGGGTCGTGACAGGCTCCATCGCGGTCCTGCCGGGCCGCGCGATCGGCGGCGTCCCGGATGGCACATTCGATCCGCGCATCGAGACACCGCTCGCGGGAACGCCTTACAGCCTCGCGACTGCGGACATCGACGCCGACGGCCGGCCCGACCTGATCGTCAGCAACTGGGGCGCCAACATCGTGCAGGTGCTCATCGGCACGGGCGGCGGGCGCTTTGCGCAGCCCGTGTCGTTTGCGGCGGGGACGCGTCCTTATGAGCTCGTGGTCGCCGACTTCAACGCGGACGGCGTGCTCGACATCGCCGTCGCGAACAATGGCGAGAACGCCGTGCGCGTGCTGATCGGCGACAGCGACGGAGCGGGGCTTTGGAACGGTGGCTTCGCACCTTCCGTGGCCTACCCCACCAGCGACCTGTCATTGTCCATCGTTGCCGGCGACTTCGACAACGACGGCATCCTGGACCTGGTGGCGACGGAGTATCTGTCCGGGACGGTGGCCGTGTTCCTCGGCCAGGGCAGCGCGGGCGTGGGCGACGGCACGTTCGGGGCGCCCGTGCATGTCCCGGCCGGCGGAGAGCCCTTTGATCTCGCGACCGGCGATTTCAACGAGGACGGCTGGCTCGACCTGGCCGTGGACAACTCCGGGCCAGGGGGCGTGCACGTGCTGCTCGGTTCGGGTTCTGGAAACTTCCCGGTCGATCGCTATTTCCTGGCGGGCGTCAACTGCTCAGGCGTGAGCCCAGCGGACGTCGACGGTGACGGAATCACCGATCTCGTGGTCTCAGAATCGGTAGGCTCGGCGCTCCACCTGTTGCGCGGGCGCGGGACGGGTGGCGTGGGAGATGGTGACTTCGACGCGCCGGTCACGCTCGCGGACAGCTACTTCTCCGTGCACGTGATCACCACGGATCTCGACCAGAACGGTCGGCCTGACGCAGTCACCTGTGGCTACCTGTCCGGCACGGTGGATGTGTTCCTTGACGGCTGCTCTCCGAACCCGAACCTGCCGCGGATCACCCGCATCCGCGACGTGCCGAACGATCAGGGCGGCAAGGTGTTCGTCACCTGGACGGCCAGCGGCCTCGACGTTCCGGGGGGCCCGGTGAACGGCTATCTCGTGTGGCGGCAGGTTCCGCCGGAGGTCGCGGCCGCGAGCGCGGTCCCGGCGACTCAGGGTTCGGCCGGTCTGCTGCGGAGCGAAGTGGTTCGACGCCCCGATGGCACCAGTGACATCATCTACTGGGAGGCGCTAGCGACGCTGCCCGCGCAGCGACTCGAGGGATACGGCTACACGGCGGCGACGCCACAGGATTCGCTGCCCGGCGGCAATCCGTTGTTCACGTTTCGCATCACGGCGGTCACCACGAACATCGACCTCTTCTATGATTCGGACCCGGACAGCGGGTACTCGGTCGACAATCTCTCCCCGAGTGCACCGGTCGCATTTCTCGCGCAGCGCAGCGGGGGCGTAGCGGAGCTGAGCTGGGAGCCGAGCCCCGATGTGGATTTCGCGTCCTTCCTGCTCTACCGCTCGAGCGATCCCGACTTCACGCCGTCCCCGGCGACGCTCCTGGCCACGCTCGCCACTCCCGGCTACAGCGATCCCCAGGGCGGCGCCGCCAGCTACAAGCTCGGGTCCACCGACGTTCACGGGAACACGAGCGCATTCGTTTCGGCGCCGGCCCCCGCGACCACCGATGTGCAGGACGGAACGGGCAGGACGTGGCTGGCCGCGCCTTCGCCGAACCCGACCCGCGGCGATCTCGAAGTGCGGTGCGCGTTGGCCCGCCCCTCGC
>JANNKI010000377.1:0-1624 GCA_031396225.1 bacterium
CTACGCGGCGATGGCGCAGAAGGAGCGGGAACTGATCAGCGAGCGCACACGGGCGGCGCTGGCGGCGGCACGGGCGCGTGGGACGGTGCTGGGCGGGGACAGGGGCTGGCGGCCAACCAAGCCGCCCTGTGCCGCCACGGCGGCCGTTGTGCGCGCGGATGTGGCCGATAGGGTCGCGCACCACCTGCTGCTGGGGATCGAAGCATTGCGGGCGCAGGGCATTGTCTCCCACCAGGGCCTGGCCCGCGCGTTGAACGATCGCAGCGTACCCACGCCGCGCGGCGCCGGGTCCTGGACCCACACCACCGTCGCACGATTGCTGGCCCGCACCGAAGCCTGAACCATCTCCAAGGGGGTGTTCACCACCCAGCAACGGTCGTTGGTCGGTGTTGAACAGGGGGCAGCGGGCACGGGTGATCCGTCCGAGACGCCGATGACCTGGGGCCTGGAACTGGTCGTGCCCTCAATCTCGGCAATCTTCGCCTTGATGCGCGCGAGCAGTTCGTCGTCGGTCAAGTGCGCCATCTCGTCCTCGGTCGACACCACCACCTCGTGCTTCTCCCGCCACCCGGCACGCGCCTTCATCCAGAAGATCGCCGCAGCCACGTTGCTGCCGGTCGTGGCCATGGTGAACAGCGATTGCGCCACCCGCATGTTCGCCTCCGTCATCCCGCGGTCCAGCTCCTCGCGGAAATGCTTGCGCAGCGTCTTGGCGTCGATGCCGATCTGGCTGGCAACGTCCGGCTGTGGAATGCCGAACCCCGACATCACCTTCACCATCCGGCGCTGCTCGTCGGTCGGCACGAACATCGCGCCGCCGCGTGCGTGAGGGGGCCACTCCTGGTCACTCATGATCAATCGCCCGCACGATGCGCCGAGGCGCGACAGAGCGGCCAGCTTCATCCACCGTGTCACCCGCCGGCGTGAACTGCCGCAGCACCACCGTGACCCTGCTGCCGTCGGCCTCCTCGTCCGGTAGCGGCTTCTCCCGCCACCCGCCCCTGGCCTTCATCCAGAAGATCGCCGCTGCCACGTTCTTGTCGACCGTCGCCATGGTGAATAGCGTTTGTGCCACCTTGGCATTGGCCTCGATGGTCCCGCGGTCGAGCTCCCGACGGTAGTGCTTGCGCAGGGTCTTGGCGTCCATGTCCATGTGGATCGCGATGTCCTCCTGCGGCACGCCGTAGCCCGACAGCGCCTTCACCGTGCGCCTCTCCTCGTCGTTGGGGCTATGCCGTCGCGTCATGGCCAGTCTCGCCCACACGCGCCGCCTGAGCCGCCGCAAAGGGCTGCCCGGTGGCCTCCAGCACCGCTTGTTGCCCGGTAAACGCCTGCCAGCGGCTGACGACCACGTCGCAGAAGACTTCCGACAGCTCCAGCCCATAGACCCGCCGACCCGTCTTCTCACCTGCGATATGCTGCGACCCGGACCCTGAGAAGGGCTCGTAGCAAATCTCGCCGGGCAGCGTGTGGAGTTCCATCGGCAGGGTGAACACCTTCACCGGCTTGGAGGTCGGGTGCTCGCGGGTCTCGATCTCGCTGGACGGAATGCTCCACACCGTGGTGGGCCAGCGGTCGAAGCCCTCGCGGTTGACGCGGGGCTTGTGGCCGGTGCGCCAGCCGA
>JANNKI010000395.1:0-6079 GCA_031396225.1 bacterium
CGTGTCGCGCACCTCCGCAGCGTACCGTTCGGCCTTCTCCAGGTCGCCCAGCAGCACGGAGCCGCGCGCCAGCCAGCCGAGCCCGGCGAGCCACGCGGCGTCGTCGCCGTGCTTCGCGCGATGCACCTCGAGAGTGGACTCCGCCGAGAAGAGATCCCCCGCCGAGAGCTTGTTGCGGATGCCGGTCACCGGCGAGGGCGGCGCGGCCGGAGCCGCGGGAGCTGCCGGAGCTGCAGGAGCGGGAGGACCTGCCGGTGCGCTCGGCGTGGCCTGCGAGCGCGCCGGGCGCGTGCCGAGGGCCGCCGCGAGAGAGAGTGCGGCGAGCGTGGCGAGGAGCTGCGTTCGGGCAAGGCGCATGGGTTCTCCGGGCTCGGATCCAAATCGGCCGCCACGAGCGAGCCGGCGCGGGCCGGCGGGGTCCCGTTTCGCGCGTTCTAGCCGCCGGACTCTGTCACGAAAGCCAACGAGCCGCACCTCGCGGCGCGGCTCGCCTCACATCAGAAGTGGTGCCCGGGGCGAGATTTGAACTCGCACGGGTTTCCCCATACGCCCCTCAAACGTACGTGTCTACCAATTCCACCACCCGGGCACGGACAGTGTCGATTGCTCGATCAACGATTCGTATCGCCCGCGGGGACCGGAATCGCCGGGGCTGGGCTCGCGGTCCCGCCCGGAGCGGGAGCGCCGGTCACGGGAGTGGTGGGCGCGGTGCTGGCCGCGCGACGAGCCGCCTCGGACACGATGCTCTTCGCGCCGCCCGTGCCGCGCGACGTCATCAGCGCGAGCGAGAGCGACGTCACGAAGAACAACACGCCCAGGACCACCGTGGCGCGCGTGATGAAGTCGGTGGCGCCGCGGCCGCCGAACACGGTCTGCGTCGCGCCGCCGAAGGCGCCGCCCGCGAGCCCGCCGCCCTTGCCCGACTGGACGAGGACCACGGCCACGAGGCACAGGCAGACGATCAGGTGAAGCGCCATCAACAGGGCGTACATACTGCTCCTCGGTTCTGTGGAGGGGTTCCGGCGCCGGCCACGGGAACCCCATCCGGCCGGTGCGACAAGCGGGCGAGGAATCTATCAGCCGGCCCCGAGCGCCGTCAAAAACCGGCGCCGGGCGGCCGCGGGGTCAATCCGCAACGGCGGCCGCCGCGACGATCTTCCAGAACGAAGCGGCTTCGAGCGACGCGCCGCCCACGAGCGCTCCATCCACGTCGGCCTCGGCGAACAGGGCCGCGGCATTGCCGGCGTTGACGCTGCCGCCGTAGAGAATGGCGAGCGCGCTGCCTGTGTCCCCGCCCACGACCCGGTCGAGCGTCGCGCGGATGACCCGGTGAGCGTCGCGTACCTGTTCGGTCGTGGCCACCTTGCCGGTGCCGATCGCCCAGACCGGCTCGTAGGCCACCACGGTGGCACGCGCATCCGCGGCGCCGAGGCCGTTCCAGGCGGTCGTGACCTGGCGCACGAGCACCTCCTCGGTCCGATTCGCCTCGCGCTCGGCGAGCGTCTCGCCCACGCACACGATGGGCGTGAGCCCGTCGCGTTGCGCGGCGCGCAGCTTGGCTGCGACCTGCGCGTCGGTCTCCCCCATGAGCTGCCGCCGTTCGGAGTGCCCCACGATCACCCAACCGCAGCCCGCCGCGACGAGCATGGCGCCGGAGACCTCCCCGGTGAACGCTCCGTGCATCTCGGCGTGCAGGTTCTGCGCACCCAGGTGCATGCCGGCGCCCGAAAGCGCCCGGCTCACGGGCTCGAGCAGCGGGAACGGCGGGCAGAGCACCACCACGGGCACGTCGTTCGAGGCCGGGTCGGCGGCGCGCAGCGATGCCAGCTCGCGCGCGAGTGCGGCGCCCTCGGGCGCGGTCCGGTTCATCTTCCAATTGCCCGCCACGATGCGAGGCCGGCGCGGGATCGCCATCCGCGTGCTCACGCGATCAGGTCCTCGAGTGCTGCGACGCCGGGCAGCACCTTGCCCTCGAGGAACTCGAGCGACGCGCCACCGCCCGTGGACAGGTGCGAGAAACGCGCGGCGAGCCCGCTCTGCTGCACCGCGGCCACCGAGTCTCCCCCGCCCACCACGGTCACCGCGCCGCCCGCCTTGAGCTCCGAGATGGCTCGCGCCACGCCCGTCGTGCCGGCGGCGAACGCCGGCACTTCGAAGATGCCCATGGGGCCGTTCCACACCACGGTCTTCGCGTCGCGCAGTCGCTCGGCGAATGCGGCAAGCGTTGCCGGGCCGATGTCCACGCCCATCTCGTCCGCGGCCAACTCCTCCACCGTCTTCGCGGCCGAAGGCGCGCTGCCATCGGGCGCGGTGGATGCGATGCAGTCGCCCGGCAGCACCAGCTCCACGCCGCGCGCCGTGGCGTCGGCCAGCACGTGCCGCGCCAGTTCGAGCCGATCGTTCTCGACGAGCGAGCGGCCCACGGGCTTGCCCTGGGCCTTGAGGAACGTGAACATCATCGCGCCACCGATCAGCAGGCGATCCACTTTGCCGAGCAGTGCCGTGATCACGTCGATCTTGCCACTGATCTTGGAGCCGCCCAGCACCGCGACGAACGGCCGCTTCGGGGATTCGAGTGCGGCGCCCAGGTAGTCCAGTTCGGTCTGCATGAGGAACCCGGCCACGGCCGGCCGCAGCAGGTGTGCGACCCCTACGGTCGAGGCGTGCGCGCGGTGCGCCGTGCCGAAGGCGTCGTTCACGTAGCACTCCCCGAGCCTGGCCAACGCCTGCGCGAACGCCGGGTCGTTCTGCTCCTCCCCGGGGTGGAAGCGAAGGTTCTCGAGCAGTAGCACCTGGCCGTCGCCGAGCGCGCCCGCCGCCGCCTCGGCCGCGGGCCCGACGCAATCGTCGGCCCACGCCACGTCCATGCGCAACAATCGTGACAGGCGCACCCGCACGGGCTTAAGCGAGTACTTGGCGTCCGGGCCGCCCTTGGGACGACCGAGGTGCGAGCACAGCACGATGCGCGCCTGCTTCTGCAACAGGTAGCGCAGCGTGGGCAGCGCCGCGACGATGCGCGTGTCGTCAGTCACCTCGCCGTCCGAGACCGGCACGTTGAAGTCAACACGGACGAGCACGCGCTTCCCGGCGCAGTCCAGGTGCTGGACGGTCTGCTTCGCGAAGCTCATGGGCGGCGCCTCAGGCCAGCTTGAGGAGCGCGTCCACGACGCGGTTCGAGAAGCCCCACTCGTTGTCGTACCACGCCAGAACCTTCACCATGTCGCCCTGCATGACGATGGTGGACAGCGAGTCGAACACGCTGCTTGCCGGGTTGCCGATGACGTCGTTGGAGACAATCGGGTCCGTGCAGTATTCGAGGATGCCCTGGAGCGGGCCCTGTGCGGCGGCCTTCATGGCGGCATTCACCTCGTCCTTGGTGACCGGCCGCTTCAGGCGGCAAACCAGGTCCACGAGCGATCCGTCCATGACCGGCACGCGAACGGCGAGCCCGTCGAGCCGACCTTTCAACCCCGGCAACACCTCGCCGATGGCCTTCGCCGCGCCCGTCGAGGTGGGGATCATGTTCATCCCGGCCGCGCGCGCGCGGCGCAGGTCCTTGTGCGGCAGATCGAGGATGTTCTGGTCGTTCGTGTACGCGTGGATCGTGGTCATGAGACCGTGATCGATGCCGAAGCTGTCGTCGAGCACCTTGACCACCGGTGCCAGGCAGTTCGTGGTGCATGAGCCGATGCTGAACACCTGGTGCTTCGACTTGTCGAACAAGTGGTCGTTCACCCCCATCACGAACGTGAGGTCCGCGCCCTTCGCGGGCGCCGAGACCAGCACCGCGCGAGCGCCGGCCTCCAGGTGCAGGGCGGCCTTGTCGCGATCGGTGAAGTGCCCCGTGGATTCGAGCACCACGTCCACGCCCAGCGCTTTCCACGGAAGCTTGGCGGGGTCCTTCTCGGCGCTTACCGCGATCGAGTCGCCGGCGATCACGAGTTTGCCGTCCACGGGCTTGCTCGACGCCTCGTGCCACACGCGGTGCACGGTGTCGTACTTGAGCAGGTGGGCCAGGGTGGCCGCGTCGGTGAGGTCGTTCACCGCCACGAAATCGATCGGGGCCTTGCGCGTTTTCGCGGCTCGAACCACCAGGCGGCCGATGCGGCCGAAGCCGTTGATCGCGACCTTGAGCGCCATGACGGGTTCTCCTCGGGGTCCGGTGGGGCCCGCCGTGACGTGCGCGCACCTCACACCCGGGGCGAGGGAAGCGCTTCCAAGTCCGGCGGCATCATGGGGTTATGCGATTGGAGCGCGTCGAACGATGCCACACGGCCACAGGCCGGTCAACTGCCCCCCCGGAGCTACTCCGTGGAGTACCGCAGCGTGTACGTACCCAGTCCCTGCTCGTCCACGAACAGGAACAGCATGCGTCGCCTCGTCACCCGGCCTTCGGAGCCCTTGGGGTCCACGTCGAACGGCAGCGGGATGTCGCCCTGGTAGATCCACACCTCGTAGGGGCGTTGATCGCCGCCCGGGCCCTTCTGGTTCACCTCGCCCATCACGCGGTCCTCTTTGCGGATGATCTCCTCGAGCGCGCGCGTCAGCGTCTCCTCGCCGGCGGGCATGACCTGGTGCAGGATCTCGGTCGGTTCGCCGTAACGGATGTACGCACGGCCCATGTCCGAGAACATGCCCTTGCCGATGCCGAAGCGCGAGTACTGCAGGTTCGCGTGCTCGACTCGTTCGCGGAAGGTGAGATAGGCCTCGTTCACGGCGGTCTCGGGGGTGGGATCGCGCTTCCGCCAGAACTCCTCGAGCATCTTCTCCTGCTCGCCGGGCTGCAGCACCGCGAAGGTCTCCTCGTCGCGCGCCTCGAGCAGGAAGTGCACGTCGTCGGACACGTCCGCCGAGTTGCGATTCCAGGTGTCGGGATTCCAGCCGATGCTGAATCGCGACCGCCGCAGCAGCGCCCCCGGGTCCCCCTCCTGCCACACGCGGGCATCCAGATCGTAAGCGCCCGGCGGCTGGTCGGTCACGTCGAAGCGTACCGCGCCATGGGCGAGGCCACCGGCCACCGACGTGCTCTCCTTCTGCGCGACCACGGCGCCGGCCGCGTCGAGCACGCGCAGTACCCAGCGCCACGGTCGTTCGTCCCCCTCTCGTGCGCGAGCGGTGAACGCGGCCTCGAGCGTGCCGGCGAAGAGCCCGTAGAGCCGGTCGGGATTCGGGATGCGCGCCTGTCCCCCGCGCACGAACGCCAGCCCGGGCGGTCGGCCCGCCACGGGCCACACGAACTCGAGATCCGAGAGGTAGCGACCCGCCTGCGGCCGGGGCACCTCCACGTCGCCGCGGATCTCCGTGTGTTCGGGGACCGGAGTTCCCGAGTAGACGATGCCACGCTTGCGCGAATGCAGGTCCTCGATACGCGCCTGGAGCCGGCAGGCTCCGGGCGCGACGGGAAAGCGGAACAACACCACGCGTCCCTGGCCGCGGCTCGTGTCGGCGAGGCTGATGCCGAAGTCCTGGCTCGACGCCAGTTCGCCCGAGGCGTACCGGCTCCGCACCTTTACGATGGCCCGCACCTGCGCGTTGCCCTCGGCGTCTCGCGACAGCTGCGTCAACGTCGAGGGGGGGATGCGAAGGTACACCTCGAGCTGGTAGCCCGAGGAGTCCGGGAACGCCGCGGCATCGCAGGTGAAGCCGGTGCGACCGCCCACGCGCCAGGGCGGCGGTCCCTGCAACCGCTCCACGGCCGCCGCCGGCGCGGCGAGCAGGGCCGCGCACACCATGCCGACGCGGATGGCCACCGATGCAAACCGGCGCGCCCCCGTGTGGGAGCGCGCCGGTCGGCAAGAGCAGTAATGCGCGAAGGACCGCATCATCGGGTTGTCTGCGAGTGTCAGAACTGGAAGCTCAGCGAGATGCGGTGCGACGAGCCCAGGTCCAGCATGTCGGTGAAGGAGTAGTCCATGTCGGCCATGCCCGCGACCGAGACCGGGAAGTGCACACCCACGCCGCCGGCGAGCCCCTCGGTGTCGTAGTTGAACGCGTAGCCGCCGCGCAGGAACAGGTACTTGTGGAACGAGTACTCGGCGCCCACGTTGACGCGCTCGGAATTGTCCGGCGGGTGCGAGAA
>JANNKI010000401.1:0-4097 GCA_031396225.1 bacterium
CGCACGAGCTGCAGCGCCGCCATGGCCGCCGCGGCCACGTACGTGAGTGCCGCGGCATCGAGCACCTTCTTCGCGCCCGCAACTTCCTCGGGCATCACCGCGCCGGTGCTGGTGAGCTGTACCAATGCTCGCTTGGAGGCATCGAACTCCACCGGCAGCGTGACCAGGTGGAACAGCACCGCGCCGGCGAAGAACACGATGCCCAAGTCCATGAGCAGGCCGGCGAACGGCGTGCGCGCCCCGATCAGGAGGCCGATCAGGAACAGCGGCATGGCCGCGGTGCTGGCGATGCCCACGACCGGCGCCATGCCCGCGCGCATCTGCAGCGGGAAGTAGCGCTCGTGATGCTGAAGCACGTGCCCCACCTCGTGTGCCGCAACGGCGATGGACGAGATCGAGTCACCCGAGTAGTTGGACTCCGACAGGCGGACTTTGCGGGTACCGGGATCGTAGTGGTCCGACAACACGCCGGCCACCTGCTCGATCTGCACGTCGGTCACGCCGTTTCGGGACATGATCTGGCGCGCCATGTCGCGGCCGGTGAGGCCGTTGGCCGCACGGACGCGCGAGTACCGGTCGAACGTGCTCTTCACCTTCCACTGCGCCCACATGGCGAACGCCATGGCGGGGAGCAACAGGAACCATGTGCGATCCAGGCCGAACATGAACATGAGATTTCCACTCCGCGAGAACGGGACGGTCAACGGGCATACGGTAGCCGGTTCAAGTCTATTCGACGCATCAGCAGGCTCGAAGTTGTCAGGCAGGTGCAAGACCGGCACGCCGGCCGCCGGGGATGGCCTATATTACGCGAACTTCCCTGCGATCCACCTCACTCCGGAACCCGCCATGAACCCTGCCACCGTGGACCTTCGCAGCGACACCGTCACACGGCCCACCACCGCCATGCGCCGTGCGATCGCGGAAGCCGAGGTGGGCGACGACGTGTTCGGGGACGATCCCACCGTGATCGCCCTCGAGCGGCGCGTGGCCGTGCTGGCGGGCAAGGAGGCGGCGCTGTTCGTGCCGAGCGGCACCATGGGCAATCAGCTCGCGGTGCACGTGCTCACGCGTCCGGCCGACGAAGTGCTGCTCGAGGCCGAGTCGCACATCTTCTTTTACGAGCAGGGAGGGATCGCGGCGAACTCCGGCTGCCTCGCGAACCCGATCCGCGGCGAGCGAGGCGTGCTGCCGCTCGAGGCGTTGACGGCGGCGCTGCGAGACGAAGACGATCACATCTCGCGCGTCACGCTCGTGTGCGCCGAGAACACGCACAATCGCGCCGGTGGCGCGGTGGTGCCGCTGGAACGGTTGCGCTCGCTCGCCACGCTCGCGCGCGCGCGCAACCTGCGCGTGCACCTCGACGGGGCGCGGCTCTGGAATGCGAGCGTGGCGACGGGCGTCCCCATCGCCGAATGGGCGGCCTGCGCCGACACCCTGATGATGTGCTTCTCCAAGGGCCTCGGTGCGCCGGTGGGCTCGATCCTGGTGGGCTCGGCCGAGCACGTTCGTGCGGCGCGCCGGACGCGCAAGCTCTGGGGCGGCGGCATGCGCCAGGCCGGCATCCTCGCCGCGGCATGCCTCTACGCGCTCGACCACCACGTGGCACGCCTCGCCGAGGACCACACCCGCGCGAAGCGACTGGCCGAGGGACTTGCGCTCGCCCCGGCCGTACGCGTAATCTCGCCCGAGACGAATATCGTGTTCCTGGACCTGGAGTCGCCCGCACCCGACGGGCGGACCGTGGCCGCCGCGCTCGCCGAGCGCGGTGTCCGCCTGAGCGTTTATGGCCCTCGCCGGCTTCGCGCCATCACCCACCTCGACGTGGACGATGCCGGGATAGAGCGGGCCGTCGAGGCCGTCCGCGAGGTGCTCGCCGCCAGCACCGCCGGAAAGCGGTGAGCGGGTCCGCCGCAGCCCGCCGGCACAGGGTCGGGAGCCCGGAACGACCCTCCGTGCCCCCACCGGAGTCCGTCCGCTCCGGCCGCGCCCCAGGGGTGGACGCCCCCCGACCCCCGTGCTAACTTCCGTCCGCTTTTCCGGCATCGGTCTCCCGCCTCTTCACAAGGATCAGGAGTGACCCACGAGCGACCCTCTGGCCGCCCCGGCACCTTGTTCCTGGTGGCGACGCCGATCGGCAATCTCGAGGATGTCTCCGCGCGCGCGCTTCGCGTCCTGCGCGAGGCCGACCTCGTGGCCGCCGAGGACACGCGCCACACGCGACGGCTGCTCACGCATTTCGGGATCCCGGCGCGCGTGGTGAGCCTGCACGAGCACAACGAACGTGCTCGGGCGGGATCGCTGGTGGAGCGCGTTCTGGCCGGGGAGGTCGTGGCACTGGTGACGGACGCGGGTTCGCCGGGAATCGCCGATCCGGGGTATCCCGTGGTGCGAGCCGCGGTGGCCGAAGGGGTGCGCGTGGAAAGCATCCCGGGGCCGTGCGCGGTGATCGCGGCGCTGCAAGTGAGCGGCCTGCCCACCGACGCGTTCCTGTTCGCGGGATTCCTTCCGCCCAAGGGGGCGGCGCGGCGTCGGCGGCTCGAGGAGCTGTCGGAACAGCGCGAGACCGTGGTGGTGTTCGAATCGCCGCACCGCATCGAGGCCTGCCTCACCGACCTCGAGCTGGTGTGGGGGGAGCGTCCGATCGCGCTGGCGCGCGAGCTGACGAAGTTGCATGAACAGGTGTTGCGCGGCAGTGCGCGCGAGGTTCGCGCGGCGCTGCGCGCCGAGTGGAAGCGAGGCGAGATGGTGCTGGTACTGGGTGGCAGGACAAGGTCGGAACGCGGGCGAGAACGCGTGGCCGCGCGTGGGGACGCCGAGTGAGCGCGCCCGAGGTGCTCGCCCCGAGCCCGGAGGGCGAGGTGAGCGGCTACAAGGACGTGCTCAGGCGGATCGCCCAGCGATGGCTCGATCCGGTCGTGCGCGCGTTGCTCGCGATCGGGCTCAAGGCCGATCACCTCACGGCGCTGGGCTTCCTCTTGAGCATCGCCGCGGCGCTCCAGTTCGCCACCGGGCATTTCCGGGTGGCGGCTTCGGTGACGCTGGCGGCGGGGTTCTGCGACATCCTCGACGGTCAGGTCGCACGCCGGTCGGGGCGAGCCACCCGTTTCGGCGCGTTCCTCGACTCCACGCTCGACCGCGTCGCCGAGGCGGCGCTGTTCGTGGGCATCGCGTGGTTTTACGTGTTCAACCTGGTGGACATGGCGAGCAACCCGCAGCGAGTCATCGTCAATCTCCAGAACGGGCTCGAACCGGTGACGTGGGCGGCCATCGCCATGCTGGCCATGCTCGCGATGGTGGGTGCCCTGATGGTGTCGTACACGCGGGCGCGGGCCGAGGGGCTCGGGATCGAGTGCAAGGTCGGCTGGTTCGAACGGCCGGAACGCATGGTGCTGCTCATCATCGCGGGCTACGCGGGGCTCGGGCCAGTCATGCCGGCCGGGCTGCTCGTGCTCGTCGTGTTCTCTTTCGCCACCGCGATCCAGCGGATGGCGCATGTCTGGAAACGCACCCGTCCGACGGGTGGCGATTCCGCGGAGGTCTGAGGTCCCATGAGCTCCAAGGGCTCCAAGGTGCGTGTCGCGATCATCGGCGTGGGGAACTGCGCCAGCTCATTCGTGCAGGGACTTCATTACTACCGCCACGCGAAGGCCACGGAGCGGGTTCCGGGCCTCATGCACGTGAACCTCGGCGGTTACCACATCGGCGACGTCGAGATCTCGGCGGCGATCGACGTGGATGCGAACAAGGTGGGCAAGGACGTGTCCGACGCCATCGGGACGTGGCCGAACAACACGGTCGTGTTCGCGAAGGTGCCGAAGCTGGGCGTCACGGTGCAGCGCGGCATGACTCACGACGGGCTCGGGAAGTACCTGTCGCAGATCATCAAGAAGGCGCCGGGCTCAACGGTGGACATCGTGAAGTTGCTCAAGGACACCAGGACCGACGTGGTCGTGAACTACCTGCCCGTGGGCTCGGAAGAGGCCACGAAGTGGTACGTGGAGCAGGTGCTCGAGGCCGGCTGCGCGTTCGTGAACTGCATTCCGGTGTTCATCGCGCGCGAGAAGTACTGGCAGCAGCGCTTCGAGAAGCGCGGC
>JANNKI010000405.1:0-6189 GCA_031396225.1 bacterium
TTCACCGGCAAGCCCATGAAGGGTTACGTGTTCGTCGAGGCGGGCGGCTTCGACACCGAAGCCGACCTGGCGGCGTGGGTCGAGCGCACGCTCGAGTTCGTCGCGACGCTGCCCCCCAAGTGACGCCGGTCGGGTAGAGCGCGGCGATTGCGCTGTGCCGCTCGTCTATTTCGAGCTGCTGCTTTGAGCTCCCCTCAGATCCATCGCGTCCCGCAGCCGAGCGAAGTCGCTGGCGTCGTTGTAGACCTGCGCCGCGACCCGGAGCCAGAGGCGATCCTGGAACGCGTGGATCTGCGTCTCGATCGCGTCCTCGTAGAGCAGCCCGGATTTCAATGCGTCCGCCGCCGCGCTCGTCGTGCCGAAGCGCTCGGGCAGCGGCAGTGTGACCATGCTCCCGTACATCTGCTCGGGGGCCGGCACGGCGGTGCCCCAGTGTTCGGCGAACGCTCGCGCGGTGTCCCACGCGAGCCGATGGTTCCATTCGCGCATGGCGTCGAGCCCGAGGTCCTGCAGGAATGCCAGTCCGTCGGGTGCCGCCAGCCACGGCGAGGGATCGCGCGTCCCCTGCAGGTCGAACTCGGCGCTCATGCCGAGAGCGTAGCCCCACGAGACGACCGTCGGATGGAGGTCCGCCTGGCGCGCCGGCGCGGCCCACAGGATCGCACTCGAGCGGGGAGCCATCGCCCACTTGTGGAGATTGCCGGTGTAGAAGTCGACCCCGAGCGAGGGGATGTCGAGCGGCAACATGCCCAGCGCGTGCGCCCCATCCACGAGCGTGGCCACGCTGCGCGCTCGGCACGCGGCGGCGATGGCGGCGATGGGCATCACGAGTGAGCTGCCGGACGCGACGTGGTCCACCACCAGCATGCGCGTGCGGCTCGTGATCGCGGACTCGAGCTCGGCGACCACCATCGCGGGCGTCACACCCGTGATGCCGGCGAACGGCAGCTCCACCTTGCGCATCGTCGCGCCCGCACGTTCCGCGACGTAGCGCGCCGTGTTCACGACGGCGCCGTAGCCGTGGTCGGTGACCAGGATCTCGTCGCCCGCGGCGAACGGGAACGAGCGCAACACGGCGTTGCATCCCGTCGTGGCGTTGTCCACGAACGCCAGGTCCTTCGCGTCCGCTCCCACGAACGCCGCGACCGCGCGTGCGGCCGTGCGCATGCGGGGCTCCATGCGCATCGCGCCCTGCTCCACGTCCGCCAGCTCGCGCAACAGGAAGCGCGCCGGTTGGCGTTCGATCTCGTCGCGAATGGCCTGCTGGACGGCCAGCACGCGACGCGGTGTGACACCGACCGTGCCGTGATTCAGGTAGGTGATCGCCGGATCGAGCGGCCAGTGCTGGAGCATCCCTCGACCGAAAGCGTGACGAGACGGTGCGGCGGTGGACGAGTGGCTCACGTGTGCCTCCGAGGACCAGCTTGGCTGCGATCTCGGCTCGAGCCGAGGCTATACGACTTGGCGGGCATCGGCACGCGATCGCCGAGCAGCCGGGGAGCCTACCGGACGGCACGCCAACGTGTTGGCTCCGGCCCTCGCGAGGGCGCTCAACTCTTCCTCAAGCGGACGATGGGATGCTCCGGGAGTTCGGCGCGGAGGTCGGGCCCCTCGCGGCCTGGCCGCGCCCGTTCATGGAAAGGAGGTCACCGTATGCGCTTTCGCGTCCTGCTGCTCCTGCTCCTCGCCCTGCCTTGCGCCGCCACCGGCGCCCGCGCGGACACCACCACCGAGTCCGTGAGCGGCTCCTGTCCGGGTCCACAGGGGGTCTCGTTCCAGCTGACGATCGACTTCACCCCCACCGGCACCGGCACGGCCACGGTACGATTCACGCTCGAGAACACCACGGGCGTCTACCCGTTCCAGAGCCCCGCGCTCGGCAACCCCGTCCTGACGGGGTTCTATTTCAATGTCCCCGGCGGCGCGGCCGTGAGCTACGTCGAGGGTCGTCTTCTCGCGGGCTCCACGCTCGTGAGTACGGGTGGGAACATCAATGGCACGCCAGTCCCCGCCGGCTGCACAACGCTCGTGACCGATGTCCCGAAGACCGAGTGGTACACGCTGGTGGCCGGGCAGGCCACGGGGCAGTACGGCATCTTCACGAACGGACTCAGCACCGCCGAAGGCATCAAGGCGGGACTCGTGGACCCGGAGGTCTACGTGGCCTGCGTGGCACAGGGGGACGTGTTCTCGCCGATCGTCGTGGCGGGACGCGTGCGCTACACGATCGATCTGGCGAACCTGCCGCCCTCGTTCGATTCGGCGCAGGACTTCCTGTCCCTGTGCTCCACCGTGCATGGGCAGCAGTCGCCCTCATCGCTGGCGGGCAAGTTCCAGGCGACGGGTGTGAACGGCGAGGACAGCTGCTTCATCGGTGAGGACTGTCTTCCGACCCCCACGCGCGCGACGGGCTGGGGCACGCTCAAGCGGATCTACCGGTAGGCTGTGCCAGGGACTTGACCGCGGAGCGGGCGGCCGGGAGGCTGGCGGCCCCATGCCCGAACTCCCCGAAGTCGAGACCATCCGCCGCATGCTCGCCGGCGCCGTCGCCGGGCGCCGGATCGAGCGCGCCCGCGTGTCGAGCAAGCCCCTCCGGAGCGCTTCGCTCGCCCGCCTGCCCGCCCGGCTCCGCGGCAGGGCGTTCGCCGAGCCCCGCCGCACGGGCAAGTTCCTGCTACTCGACCTGGACGCCGGCCTCACGCTGCTCTCGCACCTCGGCATGAGCGGCCGCTGGCTCTTCTGGCCACCCGGCCGTTCGCCCGACGAAGCCCTCGGCCACGTGCATCTGCAGATCGCGTTCGAGGACGGCGCGACGCTCTGGTACCAGGACATCCGGCGCGTCGGCATGCTGCGCGTGGTCCCCACCGCGCGCCTCGGACTGGACGCGTCGCTCAGGCTCCTCGGCCCTGATCCGCTCGCCCGGCCGCGGGATGGCGAGGCGCTGCGCGCCGCGGCGGGCGCGTCGCGCACGTCCATCAAGGTGTGGCTGCTGGACCAGCGCCGGATCGCGGGACTCGGCAATATCTACGTGAGCGAAGTGCTGTTCCGCTCGGGTGTGGATCCGCGCCGGCGGGCGGGCTCGCTCGCCGCCGCCGAATGGCGCCGCATCGCGCGCGAGGTGCCCGCCGTGCTCGAGGAGAGCATCGCGCGCATGGGCACCACGTTCTCGACCTACCGCACCATCTGGAACGAACCAGGTCAGTACGGTGACGAGCTGTTGGTGTACGACCGAGCCGGCGAACCTTGCCGCCGCTGCGCCACGCCCGTCCGGCGCATCGTCCAGGGCGGGCGATCCACATTTTACTGTCCCGATTGCCAGGGTGGTCGCCGGAAGCCTTCGGGCCGTCGCTTGTCGAATCGCTGACACCGGTCTTGCCGAAGGCTGTCATCTGCCGGGCCGAGCAAGTGCATGATGTCCGGTGCCATGAGTACCATCCTCCAACTTTCTGTGGGCACGAGTCCCGCGCCATTCGCAGGTTCCGGCGGGGTCAAGGTTTCCGTTGAACCCGCGGGTGCCGGGGCCGTACCATGCGGCGTTTCCCACAGCCCCACTTTGCCCGCCGCCGGTGGCATCCCCAGGCGCCGGACCCCCGATCGCACGGAGTCCATGACGATGATGTTCAGCACGCTGGGCCTGCCCGCGCCCCTCGTCCAGGCGACGCGCGCCGCGGCCCTGAACGAGCCCACGCCCATCCAGGCCAAGACGATCCCGGTCATCCTCCAGGGGAACGACCTGATCGGAAACGCGCCGAGCGGTTCGGGCAAGACGGGCGCGTTCCTGCTGCCCATGTTCGCACGGCTGCTCGACGGTCCGCAGAAGCTGCGCGCCATCGTGCTCACGCCCACGCGCGAACACGCCGCGCAGGTCGAGGCGCACGCGCGCGACTTTTCGCGCTTCACCGAACTGCGCGTGGCGGTGGCGCACAACGCCGCCCCCATCGCCGTGCAGGAGCGCGTGTTGCGCGACCCGGGCGTGGACGTTCTCGTGGCGACGGTGGACCGCCTGCTCGAGTTGCATGCACGCAAGGCACTCGTGTTCGACGACATCGAGATCATGGTGCTGGACGAGGCCGACCGCATGGTGGACGTGGGCCAGGCCGGTGATATCCGCAAGCTCCTGAAGCTCCTGCCCGAGACGCGCCAGACGCTGCTCTTCTCGGTGACCATGCCGGCCGAACTGAACCGCCTGGCCAAGGAAGCGTTGATCGAGCCGGTGCGCGTGGATCTCACCACGCCGCAGCCCGCACCGGGTATCACGCACGCCATCTACCCGGTGCCGAACTACCTGAAGATCGAGCTGCTCGACCGACTGCTGTCGCGCTCGGGCGAGGTGCGCAGCACCATCGTCTTCACGCGCCAGCGCGAGGGCGCCGACCGGCTGGCCCGCCAGCTCGAGCGCCGCGGCTATGCCGTGGCCACGCTTCACGAGCGGAAGAGCCAGACCGAGCGCGAGCGCGCCATGGAGGACTTGAAGCGCGGCCGCCTGCAGATCGTGGTGACCACGGACCAGGCCGCACGCGGGCTCGAGCTGGCCGGTGTGGCGCACGTGGTCAACTTCGACGTGCCGCCCTCGCCCGAGGACTACGTGCATCGCATCGGCCGCGCCGGCCGTCCCGACGCGCAGGGCGACGCGTTCACGCTCATGGCTCCCGAGGAGCAGCGTCACCTCGCGGGTATCGAGCGCTTCGTGGGTCGCGCCGTGCCGCGCGTGCTCCTGCCCGACTTCAACTACGGCCTCAAGCCGAACCAGCTCCAGCAACAGGCCATCTACGACGACGAGCAGGCTCGCGCCCGTCGCGCGGCCATGGCCAAGATGGGCTTCGCGGTGGTGCGCCAGATGCCCACCACGGCGCACGGTGGCTTCCGCCCGGTGAATGCGCAGGGCAAGCCGCTCTCGAAGCCAACGGCCAAGGTGGCGGCGCGCTCCTCGTCGCCGTCTGCCAAGCCCAAGTCGCGTCAGGTTCCGCGCGCGCGAGTGGCGGCATCGGCGCGGCCCGTGGCCAAGCCCCAGCCCAAGCTGGTCGTGCGGGCCGTGGCCCGTCCGGCGAAGAAGAAGGCCACGAACAAGAAGTAGCGCCCCCGAGCCGCGGCGTTCACCCGGCAGGAGAGCGATCCCCGAGCGCGTCGCTCCCGCGGCGCGCTCGTCCCTTTGGTGCTTCCGCTGGCTGGCTCAGCCGCTCCGCGATTCGAGGCGCTCGCGCGCCAGCGCGAACGCCGCCTCCGCGTCGGCGGCATCCGCGGGCGCGATCGTCACCATGTCGGCGCTGCCCCCGCCCTTGCCGCGCGCCGCGGCGAGCAATTCGGCAACCCACGTGCGCAGGTCGAGCGCCGTGTCGGCCCGGGCGCGCGCCAGCACCAGCGAGGGCTCGGGACCGCGCGCGCCCGACACCACCCACGGCGCACCGGCCTCGAGGCACTGGAGCGCGAACGTGCGCGTCTCCTCGCGCGAGCGCACGTCGGCCAGCACGGCGACCGCGCGCGGCGGAGTCCCCACGGCGGCGCGCGCCTCTTCGGCCAGCAAGCGCAGCGACAACACGGCGAGCCGCTTGCGGAAGTCCTCGCGCTCCTCGAGCGCTTTCTCCAGGTGCGCGATCAGGTCGCGCTCGCCGCTGCTTCGCCGTTTCGCGGCCTCGAGCAGCTGTTCCGTGCGCCAGGCATGATCGCGCAGCGCCCTGGCGCCGCAGAGAAAACCGAACCGAACGTTCCCACGGATCCGCTCCCACCCCACGATCTTGATGGCACCCACCTCACCCGTGCGGCGTGTGTGCGTGCCTCCGCACGCGGACCAGTCCCACTCGGGCACTTCGACGACGCGGATGCGCCCCGAGACCTGGGGCGGCTTGCGCAGCGGGAAGCGCTTCACGCCCTCGCCGTCGGTCCAATGGAGTACGAGCGCGCGGTCGTCCCACAGCACGCGGTTCGCCGCCTGCTCCACGGCCTCGACCGTTCGCCAGTCCACGTCGGCGAGCCCCACCTCGATGACGCTCCGTTCCGCCCCGAGCGTGCTGGAGATCGTGGGAGCGTCGTGCAGGCGTTCGAACGCCGCCGAAAGGATGTGCTGTCCCGTGTGCTGCTGCATGTGATCGAACCGACGTTCCCAGTCGATCGCGCACTCGAGCGCTCTCGCCCCCTGCACCGCGGCGGCGCCTTCGGGCGGGGCGTCGAGCACGTGCCAGATGCGCTCGTCTC
>JANNKI010000412.1:0-4098 GCA_031396225.1 bacterium
GGCGCGGGCTGCCCTCGCGGGCCGTGGCGCTCCGCGCCGACGAGCGCGCCGCGTTGAATGCGCGCTTCGAGCGCCGGCGTGCGTTCCACGCTCATGAAGCAGCGCTGCACGCGGCCGCATTCCGCGTGGGGCCCTCGCTACATTCGTCGCGCCGGCGCGACTGGCGGCCCCCAGCCCCCGCCGCGGACCAGCGCGCTCGCGCATTCTCCGCCACCGGCATCGCCCCGGCCGCCCCCCCCGACACGTTGCGCGTGGCGTTCTTGCGCGTGGACTTCCTGGGCGATCGCGGCGGGAACGCGTCGAGCGGCACGGGGCGCTTCAACCTGGATCCTTCCGACACCTTGGCGAACCCCGTGGATCGCACGCCGCACAATCGCGACTTCTATCGCAAGCACGGTGAGGCGCTGTCGCGCTACTTCGACGTCCAGTCCTACGGCCGCGTGCTGGTCGAGGTGGACGTGTGGCCTGCGGAACAGGACTCGGCGTATCACCTCTCCGACATGGCCGACCTGGGACCGTGGGTGTTCGGCAGCAGCATCTTCCGCGCCGCGGTGGACATGATGCGCGCGTCCTTCTTCGCCGCGGACTCGCAGTCCATCGCCAAGGGCGATCGTGTGCCGTGGGATCGCTACGACCGGTTCATGATCATCCACGCCGGCAGCGACCTCCAGAGCGATATCCGCCAGGACTCGAAAGAGGACATTCCGTCGTTCACGATGTTCGTGGACGACACCGACCGCGTCGTCTTCGCCGACTCGAGCAATCGCGACCGGCCCATCGACCGCGTGGCGTTCCTGCCCGAGACGCTGAACCAGGACGAGGCCTATGGCGCGCTGAACGGTGTGATCGCGCACGAGAACGGGCACAACTTCTTCGGCCTGGGCGACATCTACGACATCAACACCGCGCTGCCGGTGGTGGGCTACTGGTCGCTCATGG
Source organism: bacterium (assembly GCA_031396225.1). Classification (GTDB taxonomy): domain Bacteria; phylum Eisenbacteria; class RBG-16-71-46; order RBG-16-71-46; family RBG-16-71-46; genus JAIOPA01. The sequence continues at coordinate 940 of JANNKI010000412.1, forward strand.
ACAGCGGCAACCTGGTGGGATCGCGCGTTCAGCTCTCCTCGGGCGAGATCTTCGCCGTCGGGCTCCTGCCCCCGAGCCTGGACCCGTTCCAGCGCAACTTCATTCTCGATGAAGGCCTGGTGAACTATCGCACGCCCAGTTCGGCGGACACGGCTATGTTCACGCTGCGCGGGAGCCAGCGCACGAACGACTTCGTGAAGCTGGACCTGTCGAGTGACGAGTACGTGATCCTCGAGAACCGCTACCTGTCGCCGGCCACCGCGGTGCGGCTGCTGCTGGACGACACCACCGGAGTGGTGCTGGGCCCGCGCGAGCCTGACCGCTTCGAGTACGACGCGCTGCTGCCCGGCACCGGCGTGCTCGCCTGGCACGTAGACGAGAGCGTGATCCCGTTCTACACGTCGCTGCGCACGAATCCCGACTTCGGCTTCAACAGCAACCGCCGCCGGCTTGGGCTGCAGATCCTCGAGGCGGACGGCCTGGACGATCTGGGCGATCTGGGCTCGCCGTTCCTGCTGGGCGGCGAATTCGACCCCTACCAGGCTTTCGTCGCGCGCGAACTGTCGGACGTCACCGTGCCGAGCCTGCTGCCGAACCAGGGCACGCGACCGCACCTGGCCGTCACGTTCCTGGACGATGCCAGCGATGCCATGCGCATCCGCGTGCGCCGCACGTGGCAGCCCGCGGGCTGGCCGGTGCAGGCGAACTTCCCGCCCGGCGGCCCGAAGCCGCTGGCCGCGGACCTCGATCGCGATGGCCGGCCCGAAGTCGTGTGGGCCGGCGGGGATTCCTCGATCAGCGATACCTCGGCCGCCGTTCGGGCAGCGGTGCGCGACTCGGCGGCGGTGTTCGCCGTGCGCTGGGACGGGAAGGGCCTGGGTGGCGTGGACACGTTGGACTTCGCGCGACTCGATCGCCGCCCTCGGCCGGAGGTGGCCGCACTCGTGGCCACGGCCAGCGCGGACGGCATCGTGTTCGCCACCACCTATCACACGGGTCCAGCCGACACGCAGGGCGGCAAGCTGTGGGCGATGCTGCCCACGGGAGCGTCGCTGCCCGGATTCCCAGTGACGCTGCCCTCGCCAGCGAGCACACCTCCCGTGGTGGCGGGCGACGTCACCAGCGGCTGGCTGGTGCTGGTGGGGTGCGAAGATGGTCGCGTGCGCGCGGTGGACGGCGGCGGCAATGTGTTCGCCACGAGCGCGCTGGCGCTCGCCGGCGGTGTGAGTGGGCGGATGGCGCTCTGGTCCACGGGACCCGGTGCGCTCCCGCCGCAGGCCGACGGCCTGGTCGCCGCGGCCGGCGCCGACGGCGAAGTGGTGGTGCTGAGCTATCCGACGCTCGCGCCGCTCACCGGTTGGCCCGTGAGTGCAGGGAGCGCTGGCTTCACGCCGGACTTCCTCTGGCTCCGCCTGGGCGGCACGGGAACCAACGCCGCCCGGAACTGCGTGGAGTCGGGGCCACCGCAGCCCACGCTCGTGGGGCGGCACGTGGACCGCGTGTGGGCCTGGTGCGTGTCCTCGGCCAGCTTGCTCCCGGGATGGGGCGGTTCGTTCGGCGACACGCTCGTGGCCGGGCTCGCGGCCGGCGACCCGGACGGAGATGGTTTCCCAGAGGTCATCGTGCAGAGCCGCCGCTCGCAGCTCGCCTACCTGAATCGCACCGGGCGCCCATCGCCCGGCTGGCCGCGCGCGGGCACCGTCGAGGGCTTCGCCACTCTCTCGCCGCCGCTCGCGCTGGATTTGACCGCCGACGGCCACCCGGAACTCGTGGCGCTCAACGCCAGCGGCGTCATTGCCGCGCTCGACGCCGCGGGCCGCACACCGGACGGCTGGCCACTCGCCACCGGAGTCGGAGCCAGCGGCTCCATGCTCGCAACAGACCTCGACGGCGATGGCGCGCTCGAGATCGTGGCGCCCGACCGATTCGGCAAGCTCTACGCCTACTCTGTGCCATCGTCGCTCGTGGCCACCGCGAGCCCCTGGCGCATGCTCGGGGGCGATCCCGGCCGCAGCTCGTCGTTGCCGGAGGGCGCCACAGTCAGCCCGGGGGGCCCGAGCGCCGGTCCGCTCGTGACGGGCTCGCTCAAGGCCTATCCGAATCCGGCGCGCCGGAAGCCCGTGCAGTTCGCCTACCAGCTCTCCGAGGACGCCTCGGTGGAGTTCCGCGTGCTCGACGCCTCGGGCCACGAGGTGGCGCGCTGGTCGCGGGCTGGCCGGCGGAGCGACAACCTCGAGACGTGGGATCCGGCGGGACTGCCCGCTGGCCTCTATGTGGCCAGGGTGCGTTTCTCGGGACCGGGCGGGTCGCGCACCGAGAGTCTGCCGCTGGGGATCTTGCGATGAATCGCGCCGCGTGCACGCTGGGCCTGCTGCTCCTGCTCGCCGCTCCTGCGGCCGCGATGGACGCGGGCTCGCGCCTCGCGCCGTCCGTGTTGAGCGGTGCGGCCGACGTGCCCGAACTGTGGCTCGCGCAGCGGACGATCGAACGCGAGTGGGGTATCTCGGAGGACTCCACCTATCGCACGCTCGACGCGCAGGGCTGGAAGTACGAAGGGCTCGCGCTGTCGCTCTCGGGTCTCGTGCCGGGCGCGGGCCAACTCTACGTGGGCGAGAATAGCGCCTGGGTCTTCATGCTCGCGGAAGCGCTCGGCTGGGCCGGGCGCACGATCACGCGCCGGCGAGGCGACGACTTGAAGAGAGAGGCGGCTGCTTTCGTGGGCGACCCCACCAATCCGGCGTCGGCATGGTCCTTCGAGCGCTACTCGACGAGCACCGGGGACGACGCTGAATTGTTGCGGACCCTGTGGGATCAGGACCGCGACGCGTTTTACGAGTTGCTGTCGAACGACGCGGGGTACCGCTTCGGGTTCTCCGCATCCGACCCATTCGCGGCTTACGAGTCCTACCGTGGGATCCACGATTCGTCGCAGGACCGCTACCGCCAGGCTCGCTACCTGGAGATCGCGCTGTGGTCGAACCACGTGGTGTCCGCATTCGACGCACTGCGCGCCGCGCGCCTTCGCAACATGCCGCTCCGGCGGAACATCGATCTCCAGCTGGGCGGACGCATGGGCCCCGCCGGCCCCAGGCTTCGCGCCGCGCTCGTGAGGAGGTTCTGACCATGGACCTTTCGTTCGCATGCGCCCTCCTCCTGAGC
>JANNKI010000435.1:0-3306 GCA_031396225.1 bacterium
ATCTCGATGCTGCCGCCCACGCCCTCGATCGCCGAGCGGGCGGCGTCGAGGCCCACGCCACGCCCGGAGATGTGGGTGACGCTCGCCGCGGTGGAGAATCCGGGCAGGAAGATGAACCGGAGCCAGTCGTCGTCCGTGAGACGCTCCGCATCTGCGGCGTCCGTGAGGCCGCGCGCGAGCGCCTGCGCGCGGATGCGCTCGACCGACATCCCGGCGCCGTCGTCGGAGAGCAGCAGGTGCACGCTGCCACCCTCCTCGAACGCACGCAGCCGTAGTACACCCTCGGCGGGCTTGCCGGCGAGCTTGCGCGCGGCGGCGTCTTCGATGCCGTGATCCACGGCGTTCCGGAGCAGGTGCGTGAGCGGGTCCTTGAGTGCTTCCACCAGCGTGCGGTCCAGTTCGGTGGCGTTGCCCTCGAGCTCCAGGCGCACGGGCTTGTCGCAGGCAGCGGCCACATCGCGCACGAGGCGAGGCAGTCGCGCCCACAGCGCGGAAACGGGCTGCATGCGCGTGCGCATGACCTCGTCCTGGAGCCGCGTCGTGACGTGGTCCAGGCGCTGGGCCGCGGTGCCGGCCGGCGTGGCGCCGCCGACCGCCACGGTCTGCACCAACTGGTTGCGGGCGAGCACCAGCTCGCCCACGAGATCCATGATCTGATCGAGCCGGCGCACATCCACGCGCAGGTGCTGCTGCTGGAGCGCGGTCGCGGTGCCGGGCGCGGCCGCGACCGGCGCGGCGTCCGCCTGGGAGGCTGGCTTGCCGGGTCGCGCCTTGCCGTCGGCCGGGAGCCACTGGACGAGTCGCGCGAGCAGCGCCGTGTCGTCGCCCGCGGGCTCGCGGCGCGTGGATTCGATCGCGGAGAGGATGCGGCGCACGGTGTCCACCACCGCGAGCAAGCCCTCGGCGATCGCGGGAGTGAGCTGGAGCTGCCCGGCGCGCAGGCGCGAGAGGATGTGCTCCCCGGCGTGCGCCACGTGCTCGAGCCGGCGGAAGCCGAAGAACGAGCACGTCCCCTTGATGGTGTGCAGCGAACGGAAGGCGCTGGCGATCGCATCGCGCGACGAAGGGTCGTGCTCGAGCGTGAGCAGGTCACGGTCGAGGCGGTCGAGCCCTTCGTGCGAGTCGACGAGGAAATCGTCGAGGATGGAATCGTCCAGTGGTTCCATGGCAGTCCCTTTCACGCGCGCCGGGCCCGGAGGCACCCGTGGACGCACGACCGTGGCCCGGGCCGGAGGGAGAGGGCACGCCGAAGCAGGCGGACCGGGCCAGTCGCGTTATCGCTCCAACTGGCGGCGGGCTTTAGTCTTTCCGGTGCGCGCGCCTGCCGCGGGTGGCGCTACGGGGCGGGCGCGAGCGTGATACGCGTCTCGATCATGCCCAACGAGAGCTCCACCGAGCGGCTGGCCGGCGCGTGTCCCTCCGCCTCGACGCGCAGGGTCCTCACGCCGGCGGGGCAGGCGACACAGAAACGGCCTCGCCGGTCGGTGCGAACCGTGAGCGCAGGGGACACCAGCACCACGCGCGCGCCCTCGACCGGGGCCCCTGCGTCATCCAACACCTCGCCGCAGAGGAGCGGCCACGCCTCGTCCGCCTCGGGCTCGGCCCTTGCGTTCGCAGCCGGTGGTGGTTCGCGGCGCGCGGCCGGAGCGAGTTGCACCGTGGTCTTCACGCGCACCGGGACCATCGTGCCGGGATTCTCCCGCCCCGTGGGCTCGGGGGACGCCGCGGAGCCCAACTGCGCGCGCTTCTGTTGCGACTCCATCGCCGCCCCCGGAACGGGCGCCGTCGCGGGTTCCATGGGCGGTTCCGCCACGAGCGGTTCGATGACATCCGCGCCGCGGGCCGCGATCGCGAGAGTCTCCGCTTGAGCCGTCAGCGGGGCGTCCGGCACCCGCTCCGCCCCGACCGGCGAGCGAGACGCGGGGCTCACGGGCGCGTCACGGGGCGTGACCGGGCCGTGTGCCGCTGGCGAGTCGCCTTGCCGGACGAACTCCACGCGCGGCAGGCGCGGAAGCCAGCGCTCGGGCAACGGGATGCGGATCACCTCGGGCAGGAACGGCGATGCGATGATCACCCCGAGCAGCATGGTCGCGCAGGCGACCAGGACACGGTGGGAGCGCCGAGGCGGCCTGCGTGTCGGCTGGACGGTCCTCGCCCTCGTCGCCGCGGACGCGACCGCAGGCTCCGGCCGCACGCGCTCGGCGACCGGCGGTGGGACCGGTTCCGAGGGCGGTCCAGGGTCGTGGACGCGCGCGCTCACACTCATCGCGATGTGCGCGAGCGCCGTCGCGGCGTCCTCGATCTGCGCAGAAGCTCCCGCGACGCGGGCTTCGCCCGGCGCTTCCCGCGCGGGCTCGGGCGGCTCGGGCGGCGCTTGCTGCGGACGCGCGTGGCTCACGACCTCTTGCACCTGCCCCACGCGCGGCTCCGGCCTGGGTGCCAGGACCGGGTGCTGGAGCGCCGAGAACTCGGGCGCCGGCAGGCCCTTTCGCTCGGCGGTGATCGCGAGCTCCACGCGCGACGACCACTCCTCGAGCGTGCGCTCGTCGGGCTCCCACGACAGCACACGGCGCAGCGCCTCGTCCTGCTTCCGCCAGGCTGCGTGGCGCTCACGACAACTCGCGCACGCCGCCAGGTGACGCGTGACGAGTTCGCGCGACACGCCTGTAAGCGCGCTGTCCACGTACGCCGAGATCTGCTGCACAGACACGTGTCTCACGCCGCGTCCTCCCCGGCCAATCGCACGCGCAGCACCGCCAACTGATGCAACACCGCCGCGCCCTCGCGCTTGCTGACGGCGGCGAGTTCTGCATAGGGCAGGCGTTCGACCGAAGCCAGCGACAGGAGCATGCGGTCGGGCGCGGGCAGCTGCGCGAATGCCTCGAGCACGCGCGCTTCCGTCTCGGAGAGGGTGATGCCCAGGCTCGTGACCGGGTCGTCGAGCGACACATCGCTCGCGGAGTCGGCGCCCTGGCGGCGCGAAGACGCCGCGGCGAGGTGAGCGGCGAGGCGCACGAGCCAGGGCAGCAGCGAGGCGCCGTTGGGGACCGAGCGCAGGTTCTTGGCCGCGCGCACCAGCGTGTCGTGGAACAGCCGCTCCGCGCGCTGGCGGTCGAGCGTGAGCGCGAAACACACGCGCCAGAGCTCCCGGCGGTACTCCCGGAGCAGTGTGAAGAGCGCGGCGAGATCCCCGCGCTCGGCGGCGTGTACCAGTTCCGGGTCTCGCCCTGGTTCTGTCCAGGGCCGACGCAGTGGGTCGTGCAAGCGGGAGCTGTCCTTGGGAAGGCGTGGGGGCGGCCGCGGGGC
>JANNKI010000474.1:0-4736 GCA_031396225.1 bacterium
TTCGAGGTGGGCGCGGACGACTACATCACCAAGCCGTTCAGCCCGCGGAAGCTGGTCGAGCGCATCAACGCCATCCTCGGCCACGGCACCTCGCAGCAGCGCATGCAGGCTTGATCCACCGCCAGGTCCGGTCAGGGTAACGCGAAGCCCGCGCCATCCGGCGCGGGCTTCGCGCTTGCGACGGCAAGCTGCTCGGCGCACTGTTCCGCCCTCGACGCGACCCGCGCGGGGGACCCACTTCCTCGCGGGTCCGGTCCCCAGTGGCTTCCACGCCAGTGTTCCCACTCCGCCATGTCCTTCGCGCTCGTCGCGCTGCCGGTGCCCGTCCGACAGCTGTTCACCTATCGCGTCTCCGCTGAGCTCGCCGCCTCCGCCGTGCCCGGCGCACCCGTCGAGGTGCCGTTCCGCGGCCGCGCGCTGCGCGGTGTGCTGTTGGAATGCCTCGCGAGCACGCCACTCGACCAGGTGCGCGAGTTGCGTCGCGTGTTGGGTCCACCGCTGCTCACGCCCCATCTCCTGTCGCTGGCGCGCTGGGTATCGGAGTACTACCTGGCCCCGATCGGCGAGGTCGTGGCCGCTGTACTCCCCGGCGGTCACGAGGGATTCGCGCGATCACGCGCACGCCGCCATGCGGCCGAGGATCACGTGCTGCGCATGGCGCTTCCCGAGCGCGTCACGCTCACCGCGGCACAGCGCGAGGCGGTCACCGCGGTGGACGCCGCGGTCCAGGCCGGCGGATTCCAGCCGTTCCTGTTGCACGGCGTCACCGCGAGCGGCAAGACCGAGGTGTACCTGCGTGCCGCGCGCGCCGCGCGCGAGGCCGGAGGCCAGGCGCTGATCCTGGTGCCCGAGGTCGCACTCGCCTCACAGGTCGTGGCGATGTTCGCGAAGCGCTTCGGCGGGCGGGTGGCGCCGCTGCACAGTTACCTGCCCGTGGGCACGCGCCGCCGGAACTGGGAGCTGGCGCGCCGCGGCGCGCTCGACGTGGTGGTGGGTGCGCGCTCGGCGGTGTTCGCGCCGCTCCCCCAGTTGAGGCTCATCGTCGTGGACGAGGAGCACGAGCCCGCCTACAAGCAGAGCGAGCAACTGCGCTACCACGGCCGCGACGTCGCCGTGCGGCGCGCCCAGATGCTGGGCGTACCGGTGGTGTTGGGTTCCGCCACGCCGAGCCTCGAGACGCTAGCCAACGCCGCGCGCGGCAAGTACCGGCGCATGGTGTTGCCCGCGCGCGTGGATCGGCGGACGATGCCGGTGGTGCGGGTGGTGGACCTGCGGCGCGAGGGAAGCGGCCCGGGCGTGCTGTCGACGCCGCTGCGCGCGGCGGTCGCCGAGCGCCTCGAGCGGCGCGAGCAGGTGCTGCTGTGGTTGAACCGGCGCGGGCACTCGCATCACGTGCAATGCCGGGGTTGCGGCCACACGCCCGAGTGCCCGCGCTGCGACATCTCGCTCACGCTCCACATGGATCCCAAGGGCATGCGCTGCCACTACTGCGACCATCGCGAAGCGGCGCCCGACGTGTGCCCGCAGTGCCGGCAGCCGCTGCTCCGTTACTCGGGCGCGGGCACGCAGCGAGCCGAGCGCGAGATCGCGGGCGCGTTCCCCACGGCGCGCGTGCTCCGCCTGGACCTGGACGTGGCGCGCCAGAAAGACGGGCCGGGCGAGACGCTGGCCCGGTTCGCGCGCGGCGAGGCGGACATCCTGCTTGGAACGCAGATGATCGCGAAGGGGCTCGACTTTCCGCGCGTGACGCTCGTCGGCGTGCTGGACGCGGACGTGGCGCTCCACCTGCCGGACTTCCGTGCCGCGGAGCGCACGTTTCAACTGCTCGTGCAGGTCTCGGGTCGCGCGGGCCGCGGCCGGCAACCGGGCGAGGTGCTCGTGCAGACGTGCACACCGGAACACCCGGCGATCGCGGCGGTGGCCATGGCGCGCCTGGAGGAGGGCGAGCGCGCGTTCCGCAAGCGCGAACTCGCCGAGCGGCGCGAGGCGCTCTACCCGCCGTTCACACGACTCGTGACGCTGCTCGTGGACGGTCCGGACGAGGGCGAGGTGGAGGCGGCCGCCACCGAACTGGCCGACCGCGCCCGCGAGCAGGTCGGCGATCGCGCCATCACCGTGCTGGGCCCCGCCCCGCAGGCGCTCGCGAGACTCCGCAATCGCCACCGCTGGCACGTCCTCCTCAAGGGAGCGAACGGCGCCGAGCTTCGCGAACTCGCCGCCGCCGCGCTCACCTGGGCGGAGGCCCCGGGCAAGCGCCGCGTTCGGGTGATCGCGGACGTAGATCCGATCGAGGTGCTGTGACCCACGCGGGGGCCGGTGCGGACGGCGGGTGTCGCGATCCCAACGCGCCAGAAGCGCAAGCGCATCAGTCGGGGTCAAACCAGCCCGCGTCAGGAGCCTGCAAGGGAACCCGCTCAGGCCTTGACGCTGTTCGAGTTGCGACCCTAGTGTCGTTCCGTCGACCAGCCCTGCGCTGCCGCTTCCGCGGTGGCATCCTTCCCGCAAAGGGATATCCCTATCATGAGCCACCCGTCCGTCCGCAGCGCCACCGAGGCCAGCCTGGCCGGCGTGGCGGCAGCGCCCATCACGTTCGAGTTCATCCGGGACCACCCGAGGGTGCGGCTCTACGTGCGTATGGCCGACGCGGCGCTCGAGTCGATCGGCTACACCGAACACGGCGAACGCCACGTGGGGCTCGTCTCTCGCATCGCGTTCAACGTCATGAAGCGCATGGGACTCCCCGAGCGTCGGTGCGAGCTGGCGGCGATCGCCGGCATCCTGCACGACATCGGCAACGCCGTGAACCGCGACCACCATGCCCAGACCGGCGCCACCATGGCCATGCAGCTGCTGTCCGACTTCGGCATGCCGGACGACGAGATCCTCGTCGTCATCTCGGCGATCGGAAACCATCACGAGAACGACGGGGATCCGGTCAACGACGTCGCCGCTGCGCTCATCCTGGCCGACAAGAGCGACGTGCACCGCACGCGCGTGCGCAATCCCGATATGATCAAGTTCGACATCCACGACCGCGTGAATTACGCGGTGGAGAAGAGCTTCCTCAACGTGGACGAGGATCGCAAGCACATCACGCTCGAACTCACGCTCGATCCGGCCATCTCGCACATGATGGAGTACTTCGAGATCTTCATGACGCGGATGGTCGCGTCTCGCAAGGCGGCGAAGCACCTGGGCGCCACGTTCGGCATGCAGGTGAATGGCAACCGCCTGGTCTAAGGAGGAACGCTGTGAAACAACGTACGACCGTGATCGCCGCCTCGGCGGCGGCCCTGCTACTCGTGGGGGGCGTCGCGTCCGCGCGCAACATGCACTGCGCCGGTGGCATCCAGTACGTGGTACAGGGCATGAAGGATAAAGAACGCGGCAATACCGAGGACTACACGCGCGAGATGAACAAGGCGGTGGACCAGCTGGTGGCGTGCGCGAAAGAGGACCCTGCCGATTTCGAGGCGCTGGGCTACCTGGGCTGGGCGTATGCCGAGCTCGACAGCGCGGGGCCCGCGGGCGTGTGGTTCCAGAAGGCCATCGACGGCCTGTCCGCGAAGGGTGACAAGAAGAAGCTCGATATCGTGATGACGAACCGCGAGTCCTACTGGGCGCGCGCCTACAACGAAGGCATCAAGCGCATCGGTGACGCGCAGAATGCGTGGCCGGAATACTCGAAGACACCCTCCGAAGACGAGAAGCCGCTCAAGGAAGAGGCCCACAAGCAGTACGACGCGGCCATCCTGAGCCTCACGCGCGCCAAGCTCTTGAAGCCGGCCAGCGCCGTCACCATCCGCAACCTGGCCACGGCCTACGCGTTCATGGGGCGCTTCGACGCCGCCGAGGTGGTGTTGAGGAACGGGCAGACCGAGGCCGCGGCCGATACCTCGGTGGGCGTGCTCGCCGACGCGCTGCGCAGCGTGCGGGCGAGCAAGGCGCGCGACCTGTTGGATGCGAAGAAGTTCGACGAGGCGATCGCCTACTACCAGGATCTCGCGAAGCTCGAGCCCGGGAACGGCGACCACCACATGGGTCTGGGCAGCGCTTTGTTCAATCGCGCCGGCGGCAAGCAGGACACCGCCCGTCGCGCGGACTTCAAGCTGGCCGGCGAAGCCTACGCCAGGGCGTTCACGCTGAAGCCCGCGAACACCGACCTCGGCTTCAACGCCGCACTCGCCTACCAGTCCTCGGGCGAGCTGGCGCTGGCCGAGGGCCAGTGGCGGGCGGTGCTCAAGCAGACGCCGGAGGATCCCGAGGCGCTCTCGAGCCTGGGTTCCACGCTCGCGGACATGCAGAAGTTCGAGGAGGCGGTGCAGGTGCTGCAGCGCGCCGTGAACCTGAAGCCCGACAACAAGACCTTCTTCCGTCAGTTGGGCGCCGTGTACAGCAAGGCCGGCAACAACGCCAAGTCCACCGAGATGCTCATGGTGTTCATGGCCATGAACGCCGGCAAGGAGAACGCCGATGCGGCGGTCGCGGCGAAGGCCGCCAAGGCCGGGTCGGCTGCTGCGAACACGTTGGCCTCGATGGGCTCGCCGGACAAGGTGTACGACTGGGAGTCCGACGGGCGCAAGCTGCAGACATGGACGTATTTCGGCAAGCGACAGGGCTTCACGTTCGACGCGGCCGCGGGCATGACGCTGGTGCAGATGTCGGACTGGTCCGCGACCGGCGGCGGCATGTTGTGACGGGTGGGGTGCGGGCCCCGGGGCCCGCGCCCGCCGGAG